>JASGCU010000013.1:11932-19727 GCA_030053935.1 Chitinophagaceae bacterium | reverse complement strand
CGTGCGGAGCAAGCGGAAATACGTGCGGAGCAAGCGGAAATACGTGCGGAGCAAGAGAAAACAGCCATAATAAAAAAATTAATATTAAATGGTATGGATGATAATCTATTTATTGCACAAATAACAGGATTTCCTGTGGAAACTATACAAAAAATAAGAGAAACTCTATTTTCTTAAAAATATTCAATGTGAACCTCTTGCAAATCAAAAACGTAATAAACGAATATTTTATTGTAGGTGTAAAGTTTTAAAATTCAATGTATTATTGATTTTGATATAAAAACCTTATCTTTGCGAAAGAAAAATTTCAGATAGAAGCATGTATTCAAAAACTCTACACATTATTATTCTATTTTAAATTTTCTTTTTACTCTTGCAAAAAACCAATACATAACAGGGACTATTATCAGAGTAATAAAAGTAGCAAAAGTAAGCCCAAAAACTATTGTCCATGAGAGTGGTCCCCAAAAGGCAGCATTATCACCTCCTATGTAATAATCAATATCGTAGTTTTGATAAAATTTAATAAAATCCAAGTTTAATCCTATTGCTAATGGTATAAGACCAAGAACTGTAGTTATAGCGGTAAGCAATACAGGTCTTAATCTTGTTTTTCCCGATTCTATAATTGCGGTATCTATGAGATCTAGTGGGAGAAAATCTGTTTTCAGTTCTTGTTGCATTCTTTTTTTATTCAGTTCTATGAAATCTATAAGCACAATAGCATTATTTACTACTACCCCGGCTAATGAAATTATACCTATCATGGTCATTACTATTACAAAATCCATTTGAAAAGAAATAAGTCCTAAAAACACACCTATTGTGCTGAGTAGAACAGATACCATAATAATAATTGGTCCGGATATGGAGTTAAATTGTGCTACTATTATAAAAAATATCATAAAAATTGCTATGAGGAGTGCTTTGGAAAGGAATGACATTTCTTTTTCTTGGCGTTCTTGTTCGCCACCAAATTTATAGGTATATCCTTCGGGCATTTCAAAATTTTGGAGTGCTGATTTAATTTGGTTGTTTATTTCTGTGGGGTTATATTCTGCTAATACATTAGAAGTAATATTGACAATTCTTTGTAAGTTTTTTCTTTTGATACTTGCATAAGTGGAGCTAATTTCTGCTTTTGCGACAGATGATATAGGAACGGTCACCATTCTCCCTGTTCCTGGATCTCTAAAAATAATATTTTTACTCATAAGAGCATCTATATTATATCTATATTTATCGTCTAATCGGATATAGATTTCGTAGTCGTCTTCGCCTTGTTTAAATTTAGATATTTCTTTTCCAAAGAGAGATGTTCTTATTTCATTTGATATAGAATAAGTAGAGAGTCCGAATCTTCTTGCTTTTTCTCTGTCTATACTTACTAAAAGTTCGGGTTTTCCTGTTTCTAAATCGGTTTTTAATCTTTCTATTCCGGGTATATCTAAGGCATTGATATAATTTTTCATATCTTCTGTAAGGGTTATGAGAGTATTAATATCATCACCTGCTACTTCAATGCTGATCGGTTTTCCGGTAGGTGGTCCGTTGGCATCTTTATCAGCAGTGATGAGAACACCCGGGTTTCCTTTTATGGTTTCTCTGATGGTATTCAGTATGTCACTCGTGCTTATTTTTTCTCCTGTTTTTGGGTCTACTCGGAGTTTTGACTCTATAAAATTTATAGTGATTCTTGCTTTATTAGGTGTTTTGCTTTGTCCTACTGCTGTTATATCTCGTGGGTCTGCGGTTCCTTCCCCTACATTTGCCATCATAGATTCTATAATAAAATTATAGGGTTTTAGAAGAGTTATCATCTGAGATTCTATTTTTTTGGTAAATTTGTTCACTTCCTCTATGTCTGTTCCTATTGGTTTTTCAATAAAAATATTTACATAAGTAGGTTCGTTTTCAGGGAAGAATACTACTTTTGGAGGAAAAATTCCCATCAATGCAATAGAAAATATGAGAGTAAGGATAGAGCCGAAAAAGAATTTATAGGGATTCTTTCCTTTGAGAGCAAATGCTATGAGATTTGCGTAACTATTTTCTAACCATGGTAAAAAAGAATCTTGGAATCTTCGAGAAAAGGGGGTCAAAATATAGACATTGAGTAGGAGTAATAGACCATACGTGATGATGAGGTTCCCTAATACTGTGTATTTAAATACTAAACAGAATGCTCCTACCCCTAAGCATATAGTTGCTGTTCTCCATATTTTTTTATAAGCAAATGGTTTTCTATTATCTACTTTCATATATTTGAATCCTACAACGGGATTTATGACTAAAGCCACAAAAAGTGATGCGGATAGAGTAATTATGAGTGTTATGGGGAGATACCTCATAAATTGTCCCATTATGCCAGGCCAAAATGCTAAAGGAATAAATGCCGCAACAGTTGTTGCAGTAGAGGAAATTATGGGCCATGCGATTTCTCCGACACCTTTACGAACAGCGTCGTATGGTTTCATACCTGCGTCCATTAATCTATATACATTTTCTACCACTACAATTCCATTGTCTACCAACATTCCTAATGCCATTATGAGAGAAAAAAGTACCATCATGTTGATAGAAATACCGAGTAATTGGAGAACTAAGAATGAAATGAACATAGAAAGAGGAATGGCAATACCTACAAAAAGAGAATTACGCGTCCCTAAAAAAAATAGGAGTATTAAAACTACTAATATAACCCCTGAAATAATATTATTTTCTAAGCTGCTGACCATATCTCTCGTGTCTTTTGACTGGTCGTTCGTGATATTAACAATGAGGTTTTTAGGAGATATTTTTTTAAATTCTTGGACTATTTCCAATATTTTTTCAGTAGTTATAAGGAGGTTTTGTCCGC
The DNA here is from genome assembly GCA_030053935.1 of Chitinophagaceae bacterium. Taxonomy (NCBI): domain Bacteria; kingdom Pseudomonadati; phylum Bacteroidota; class Chitinophagia; order Chitinophagales; family Chitinophagaceae; species Chitinophagaceae bacterium. The sequence continues at coordinate 16,867 of JASGCU010000013.1, read as the reverse complement.
TCCGTTTTACTACATCTATAGAAACAACGGGGTTTCCATTCATACGAGCAAAGCTTTCTGTTTCTTTAAAGTCAAATTCTACTGTGGCTAAGTTTTTTAAATAAACGATATTTCCTTTTTCGTGCTTCACGATGATATTTTCTATTTCGGAAGGATCTGTAAACTCTCCTACTACTCTGATATTTCGGCGAATGCCATCGTCTAATATATTTCCTCCGGAAAGGGTCAGGTTTTCTGCTCTTATGGCATTTTCTATATCAGAAAAGTTAACCTTAACTGCTTCCATTTTATGAGGATTTATTTTTATTTTTACTTCTTTTTTTTGTAGTCCTCTGATGTCTGCTTTAGATATTTCGGGTATTTTTTCTATCAGGTCTTCTAATTTTTCTGCGTGTATTTTGAGCTCTTCTACGGAAAAGTTTCCTGAAAGATTTAAATTCATAATAGGAAATTCAGAAAAATTTATTTCAAAGACATTAGGGTCTGTTTTTAAGTCTGTGGGTAGATTGGGCTTTGCTCTATCTACTGCATCTTTTACTTTGGTGAGTGCGTTCTCTATGTCTGTTTCTTGAGTAAAGTTTACAATGATAGTGGAATAATCTTGCACGGAGAGGGATTTGATCTCTTCTGCTTCGGGGATTGTGTTTATTTCTTTTTCCAAAGGTCTCGTGATGAGATTCTCTATATCTACGGGAGAGTTTCCAAAATGAACCGTGCCGATGTATACAATTGGTTGTCTTACTTCGGGAAAGCTTTCTTTTGGTAAAGATATATATGCTGCTAAACCTAAGATAACAAACAAAAAGGTTAAAAAGTATACTGTTGTCCTGTTATTTAATGAAAAAGTGGTAAGTCCAAATTCGATATCTACTTCATTTTTTTTCTCCTCTGTTGCTTCATTTTTATTTTCTGCCATCTGTTTTTTATATGTAATGAGATAATATTTGCTTTGTTTTAAAAACTATTATATTTTAACTTTTTAACAAAAATATCATTTTTTTAATAATGAAACGATTTTGCAAGATAGCCATTCTTTTTTTTATTTTAAAAAATATTTTTATGCTTTTTTATGCTATAAAAATAAAAAATAGAAAGAATTTTATTTTTTTAAATATAATAACATCAAATAGATAAGAGTAAGGTGGAGATTCTTAATTGCATTTAAGAATAGAAAAAGAAAACACCGAAGAGGGTATTCATAAAAAGATACTCTCTTTTATTTTATTTGGTTACTCAAAAATAATTTTTTAGAATCTACCTTCATAAACACAATAATTTTTTTATACAACAATGAAATATATACTCGCATTAGACCAAGGGACTACCAGTAGTAGGTCTATTTTATTTAATAAGAGAGGAGAAATAACTGCTTTTGCTCAGAAAGAATTTTCACAGAAGTTTCCACAGCCAGGATTAGTAGAACACGATCCTGAAGAAATATGGAATACACAGATGGAAACAGCAAAAGAAGTTATTCATAAGAGTGCCATAAATATAAAAGAAATAGCAGCGATAGGGATCACTAATCAACGAGAAACTATAGTCATATGGGACAGGAACACGGGAATACCCATTTATAATGCTATTGTTTGGCAAGATAGGAGGACCTCTTCTTTTTGTGATACCTTGAAAGAAAAAGGATTAGAACCACTCATTAAAAAGAAAACGGGACTTGTAATAGATGCGTATTTTAGTGGGACAAAGATTAAATGGATACTAGATAATGTTCCCAACGCAAGAAAACGAGCAGAGCAGGGTGATGTATGCTTTGGCACTATAGATACGTGGCTTCTATGGAAACTTACCAAGGGGAAAATACATAAAACAGATATTACCAATGCAAGCCGCACGATGCTTTGTGATATCACTGCATTAGAATGGGATAAAGAGTTACAGAGTATATTAGATATACCGAGTAGCATTTTACCACAAATATATAGTAGCAGTGGAGTTTTTGCATATACAGACAAAAGTATTTTTACTGAGGAGATTCCCATTTCGGGAGTGGTGGGAGATCAACAATCTGCACTATTTGGGCAGATGTGTATAAATCCGGGAATGGTAAAGAACACTTATGGAACGGGCTGTTTTATGCTGATGAATACGGGAGAGAAAATTATATATTCTTCTCATAACCTGCTGACCACTGTTGCTTGGAAAATACAAGAGACCACACATTATGCCTTAGAAGGAAGTGTTTTTATTGGCGGTGCGGTAGTGCAGTGGTTAAGAGATGGTTTGGGCATTATAAAAAAATCTATAGATGTAGAACTACTTGCTAAAGAGGTAGATTCTAATGGAGGTGTCTATATAGTTCCTGCATTTACGGGTATGGGAGCACCTTATTGGGAACAAGATGCAAGGGGAACTATTACGGGATTAACGCGTGGAAGTAATGCAGCTCACATAGCCCGAGCGGCTCTTGAGAGTATTGCATATCAAACAACCGATGTTTTGAAAGCGATGCAAAAAGATAGCAATATTCCCATTCAAGAACTCCGAGTAGATGGGGGTGCCTCTAAAAATGATTTACTTATGCAATTTCAAAGCGATGTTCTGAACACAAAAGTAGTGAGACCCACTATTACAGAAACAACCGCTTTAGGTGCCGCTTATCTTGCGGGGCTTGCTGTTCATTTTTGGAAAGATAGAGAGGAAATAAAAGAATTATGGGATTCTGAAAAAACATTTATCCCCAATATTTCTCGAGAAAAAAGAGAAAAACTTTTATACGGATGGGAAAAAGCTATACAATCTACTATTCAATGGGCAAGGTAATACCAGCAAACACCCAAAATGTAAGAAATAATCTTTGAGAAGATGATAGGATTTTAATCTGTTTTAGGAATCCTTTTTTTCATTTCTTCTGCAATACCTTTACTGCCCTGATCGGTCTGTTTTTCTAATTGGTTGATGATATTTTGGTAGTCAGTAGTATTTCTATTTTGACTGAGTTTATAAGCTGCTTGAATATCTTTTACTCGTAGCATAAATCCCATAATACCTCGTAACTCTTTCTGCTTGAAAGTATCTGTAAGGTTTTCATAGTATCTCGGATTTACCATATTTTTTTCATAATATTGGGTCAGTGAAGACACTTGTTTTTCTAGCTCTTCTCCTGTGAGAATTCTCCCTTCTGTATAGCAATGAACTGCTTGGTAATTCCAAGTAGAGACGTTCTCTTTCTCATACCAAGAAGAAGAAACAAAAGAATGCGGACCTTGAAATATAACCAATGCATTTTTGTTTTTTTCTATATACTTCCAAAGTTTATTTCCTATGGATACATGCCCCGAAAAAAAAATATCTTCCTTTTTTTCCTCCATTAAAAGGGGTATATGAGTGGCATAAGGAACATTTTCCTCCGATACTATAACAGTTGCAAAATTATTTTTTTGCATAAACTCTTTCACTTCTTTTCCCCCTTCCACTTGAAACATTTTTGGTATATACATTTGTATTGAAGTTTTATTTTTTAAGTTCTACAAGCATTTGAGAGGGTAAGAATTGAAACCACCATAAAAAAAGAGATAGGGAACCCCAATCCAAAAAATCACTTTGGGTACATTTATAATTTCGTAACTATTTGAATCAATAGGGTTAAAAAATTAAGTATTTTTGTGAAAAATGACTTTTCAGAGTGTACTCTTGATTATAATAAAATAAAAAAGTTAATTTCCTAAAAAAAGTATAATTTAAGAAAAAAATAAAATATTTATTACTTTTATCTATTTTATTTTTGTTCAAAAAAGCAATCTACTAACATAATAACAAATATACAATTAAAAAATAAATAATACAATGAGCATACTAAAAGAAAAAATTACCATAACAAAAACAGAAACAAGCAGAATTGGAGAAATGAACGAAAACAACATTGCGTTTGGCAAGTTATACTCTGACCACATGTTCCTTGCGGACTACGAAAATGGGGAATGGAAAAATAAAAGAATTACCCCTTACCAAAATCTTTCTCTGAGTCCCGCCTGTACTACCCTGCACTATTCCCAAACGATATTTGAGGGATTGAAGGCATATAGAACAGAAAAAGGAAAAATTGTAGTATTTAGACCACAGGATAATGCAAAAAGATTGAACAAGAGTGCCGAAAGGATGTGCATTCCTGCTGTTCCTCAAGAATTATTTATGGAAGGGCTTACAGAATTGATTCATTTGGACAAAAATTGGGTGCCTTCCCGACCAGGTACCTCGCTTTATATACGCCCTACGGTTTTTGCTACGGACCCTTTTATTGGTGTAAAAGTGGCATCACAATATCTTTTTTATATCATAACCAGTCCCGCAGGAATGTATTTTTCCGAGCCATTGAAGGTGAAAATTGAGACAAACTATACAAGGGCTGCCCCAGGCGGAACGGGTTATGCTAAAACAGGAGGCAACTACAGCGGCTCGCATTTCCCCACTATGCAAGCAATAAAGGAGGGTTTCCATCAAATCCTTTGGACAGATGCAACAGAGCATTCTTATTTTGAAGAATCAGGTGCTATGAACATAATGTTTTTCAAAAACAATACCCTCATAACCCCAGCTCTCACAGATTCTATTTTGGCAGGGATTAATAGAGAGAGTGTTCTTACGCTTGCAAAAGAATGGGGCATACAAGTAGAAGAAAGAAAAATATCTGTCAAAGAAATTCTTGAGGACCTGCAAAACAATACCCTCCAAGAAGTATTTGGTGTGGGAACCGCCGTAACCATTGCCCCTATCCAAATGATTGGCTACCAAGGAAAGAACTACTCTCTCCCTCTCCACAAAGATTCTTTTGCATCAAGGATGTTTGATAAGTTAGATTCTATCAAATATGGCAAAGAAATAGACACTCATAATTGGATATATACCATTCCTTCCTAATCTCCATAGAAAAATTTCACGATTGAAAGAGGAGGATTTTCTGATTGTATCTAACAATGAGTA
>JASGCU010000013.1:0-11832 GCA_030053935.1 Chitinophagaceae bacterium | reverse complement strand
AAACAATAATAATCTTACAAATTCAAAAATCCTTTATAATATGCCTATTCCAAAAATATTGACCCATATTGCAGAACATCTGCAAAAACGAAATATCCAACTTTCTCAACAATATGTAGACGGACGAATAAACGCTTCCATCAATGAAGACGAACTCATAAAAAAAATTCAAAAAAAGTTTGATATTCACTTACTCAAACATCGTGCTTGGTATGACTTTGCAAGAGAAGACAAAAAAGAATTTTATCCCGTCAATATAAAAGTTACTGACACAACTCACGCTGATAACTTAAATTGCAAATTAGGAATTTACTATGCTTTGACGGGAATGTTACCCGATTTTCCCAATGAAATTCGCTGGTTACATTATTTTGAAAAGTTAAAAGAAAATATTGGAATAGATAAAAATAAGGACTATTATTTTCTTATTTTCAATAAGCAAAACCCTGCTAACATTTTTGTAAATACGCTCAAGGGACTACAGAAACTGCAACCAAACGGCAATAATTTACCGTTTCAATGCAAATGGGATGACAATAAGGAATATAAAAATCGCTCATTCCCAAAAGCCGCCGAATTTATTTTATCTACTTTTGGTGAATCTATAAAATTGCGTTCAGAGATTTATTTCAACTTCAAAAAATATTTTCCCGAATATGTATAATGTAGAGCAATTAGGACAGGTTTTCACTCCTCCATCTATTGTAGCAGAAATGTTGCAATTAAGAAAGAATTTTGGGAAGGTTCTAGAGCCATCAAGCGGGGACGGTGCTTTTGTAAAAAATATCCCTGGCTGCATAGGTATAGAATTGGACACAATACATTGCGGTAGGCATTCGCTCCACATGGATTTTTTTGATTATCCCATTTCTCATACATTTGATACTATTATTGGCAATCCACCTTATGTTCGTTATCAAGATATTCTACCCCACACAAAGCAAAAAATAAAATCAAATTTATTTGGTGAGCGGACAAACCTGTATTTGTTTTTCATTGAAAAATGTATCCATCATTTGAGCGATAAAGGAGAACTGATTTTTATTACTCCAAGAGATTTTCTCAAAGCGACTTCGAGCATCAAACTCAATGAATTTATTTATAAAAACGGGACTTTTACGGACATAATTGATTTGGGTGACAAGAGAGTTTTTAATGGTTTCAATCCAAATTGTATTATTTGGCGTTTTGAGAAAGGAAATTTTTCACGCAAAACAAATGTAACAAAAGAGTTTATTTTTTGTAACGGGCAATTGTTATTTACAGATATGTATTATCCCTTACAATTCCATGATGTGTTTTCAGTCAAAGTCGGTGCGGTGAGCGGAAATGACAAAATTTTCACAAATGATGAGTATGGTAATGCTCACTTTGTTTGTTCTTCTACATGCAAAACAGGTCAAACAAAGAAAATGATTTTTAATATTAAGCATGATTATTTAGAAAAACATAAAGAGGTTTTATTACAAAGAGGAATCAGACCATTTGACGAAACAAACTGGTGGCAATGGGGACGTATCCATTGCATGAGCGATAAGAAAAGAATTTATGTCAATTCCAAGACAAGAACAAAGCACCCATTTTTCGTTCACGAATGTAAAAACTATGACGGCTCTGTATTAGCAATATTCCCAAACAATCCAAAAGCAGACGAAAGAATACTTTCTGAAAAACTAAACTCTGTTAATTGGTTTGAATTAGGGTTTATTTGCGATGGGCGATATTTATTCTCTCAAAAAAGTTTAGAGAACAGTGTTCTGCCCGATTATTTTAGAGAGGATATTTATAAAACACACTTTTTTTGAGATAAAAATTTTACAAGGATGACACTGAAAAATATTTAAATTACAGGTTACAAAATTACAAACATATTAAAAATGAATTTCGGACACCCTCTTTTATTACAAAAAAATACTCCAAAAAAAATTGAATCGAATTTAAAAATTAAAAATTTTATTACAAACACTCATTAACCACTCTCAAACAAATATGTATACCAATATATTATTAAAAGATATAGAAAATATAAGGGTCATAACTATTAACAGACCCGATAAATTAAACGCTCTCAATCAATCTACATTACAAGAACTGGAAGAAATTATACAAAATATTTATTCAGATACACTGGTGAGAGGCGTTATTATTACAGGTGCGGGAGAAAAATCTTTTGTCGCAGGAGCAGATATTCAAGAGTTTAAAGCGATAGCAGGGAGAGCATTAGCAAGAAAAGGACAAAAAATATTCCAACTTATAGAGGACTGTGAAAAACCTATAATAGCAGCGGTAAATGGTTTTGCCTTTGGTGGAGGATGCGAATTAGCAATGTCTTGTCATATCATTGTAGCGTCAGAAAATGCGAAGTTTGGACAGCCCGAAATTAAACTTGGAATCATACCTGGATACGGAGGAACGCAACGACTCACTAGACTTATAGGAAAATCAAAAGCATTAGAACTCATTCTTACAGGAGAAAGTATTGATGCAAAAGAAGCACTCTTTCTTAAATTAGTAAATCACGTAGTTCCTGCTGATTCTTTGCTTGATAAATGCCACCAGATTCTTTCAAATATTGTAAATAAATCCCCAACAGCAGTTACTGCTTCTCTTAAAGCCGTTCAATCTTATTTTACATCTCCCGATGGATACGAAACAGAGCTAGAATGTTTTGAAAAATGTTGTGAAACCAATGATTTTATAGAAGGAGTAAATGCTTTTTTAGAAAAAAGAAAACCTGTTTTTTTGGGAAAATAAATATTCTGCTATGTATGGATTTTTTTTCTCAAAATATATTCAAAATGTGCCTTTTTCTTTTGGTAATGCAAAAAAAAAAATACTTTTTTTTTACATATTTTCCTTCCCTTTATTCTCACAAAGTTTAGAAAATACTTATGTAACCCTTCCATACAAAGAAATCCCTGTGTATGAGATATTATATATTTTGAAAAATAACACTTCTTATATACCTTCTTATAGAGATAATATTTTTGATGCGAGAAAGATACTTATTTTTGCAAGTGAAAACATCTCCGTAAAAAATATTTTAGAAATGCTGAAACAAACAGAAAAAATAAAATACACTCTTCGTGGAAAACATATTCTCTTCCTCAAAGATACCACAAAAAAAAATGTCACACTCTCAGGAATAGTACAAGAAAAAGGAAGTTTAGAACATCTTATAGGTGCTTCTGTTTCCGTAGAAGAACTGAGCCATGGTGCCTCTACTAATAATTATGCTTTTTACTCACTTTTAATCCCACCTGGGGTTTACAAAGTGAAAGTTTCTTATATTGGTTTTGAATCTCAAGAAATTCTTCTCAAAATAGATAAGAATATGACTCGAAATTTTGAACTTATTCCGACTACTCAGGTTTTAAATGATATCCTTATACAACCAAAAGAAGAAAATACTTTTATCACCAGTCCCTATTTAGGTTATAACAGAATAGGAATAAATACATTTGGCAATATTCCCTATTTTTTGGGAGAAAAAGATATTATTCAAGGATTACTTTTAATGCCTGGGATTTCTACAATTGGTGAAATAGCTACAGGAATCAATGTAAGAGGTGCTTCTTCTAATCAAAACCTGGTTGTATTAGACGAAGCGATTATTTTTAATAGTTCTCATTACTTTGGACTTATATCAGTTTTTCCTTATGAAATGGTAAATGATGTAGAACTATTTAAAGGGACTCTGCCTGCTTCTGATGGAGGACGTATTGCTTCTGCTATTCACATTAAGCAAAGAGAAGGAAGTAAAGAAAGATGGAAATTTTCAGGAAAATTAGGATTAGGATTAGCAAATTTTCTCACAGAAGGTCCTTTTATCAAAAAAAAAGGTTCGTTTATTTTTTCAGCAAGAGGAACTTTATTTCCCATAAACTTAAATTTTGGTAATACCTCGTTAACAAATAGATTTTCTTTTGTAGATATAAACTGGAAAAGTAATTTTGAAATAACTCCTCACAATAAAATATATATTTCAGGATATTATGGAAACGATTTTAACACCTTAGGAAGTGATTATTTTAACCAATGGGGAAATTTAGCAATTACTTTTCGATGGAATAGTATTTTAAACAAACATCTCTTTTCTAATCATTCTATTTCATTGAGCGATTATACATATAAGAAAGAAAATAACTCAGGAATTATTAAATATACCGATAAAAATGAAATTATAAATGTGCTTGTAAAGTCCGATTTTTCTACAAATATTGCTCGTTGGACAACGACTCAGTTCGGATATTCTGTAATTTTTCACAGGATACAACCTTTTAATAGAACTTTTTTTAAAGAAAACACCACATTAGAAAGCATTAATATTTTGACAGAAAATGGAATAGAACCCTCCTTATATTTTGACATTACTCAAAAAATTGGCGGTAGATTTTCTTTTTATGCGGGATTAAGATGGTCACATTTTTTGAAAGTAGGAGGAGCATCTGTCAATATTTACAAAGAAGATGAACCAAAATCAAAAGAGACGGTCACAGATGTCCAAGAATATAAAAGATTAGAAATAGTAAATTATTACCAAAATTTAGAACCACGTATATCTTTAGAATATACAATCAATAATGTGATTTCTTTCAAAAGTAGTTATAATAAGACTGTCCAATACATAGACCGTATTACCAGCTCTATTACTCCTTTTCCTTCAGATATATGGAAAATGAGCGACATCCATATACTTCCTCAGAAGCAAGATATGATTTCTTTTGGTGTTTATAAATCTCTCAAAAATGATTTGATAGAATGCTCTATAGAATTGTATCAAAAATGGAACGAAAATGGAAATATTTACAAAAATACATCTGATATATTTTTTACAAATGTGGAAACATTAGTCATTCCATACAAAGAAAGTATCAAGGGGATAGAATTTTTTATAAAAAAAAAGAGAGGATCTTTTTCAGGATGGGCGAGTTATACTCTTTCAAGAGCAGAGGTAAAGACAGTATCTCCATTTTTAGAACAAAATATCAATAATGGAGAATATTTTCCTTCTAATAATGACAGAACACATCAGTTTTCTATAACTGGCATTTATAATATGAATAAAAGAATTTCTTTTTCTTCTGCATTTATCTACGCTACTGGGTTACCTTTTTCTTTCCCCGAGATAAAATATGCTATTGACGGATTTACTATTCCTTATTATAATGTCAGGAATAAATCTCGAATAAGTGATTATCACAGATTAGATGTTTCCATGACATTAATACAAAAAAAAAAACTATGGAAAAGAGGAACAGGAGTATGGACTTTTTCTATATATAATGTATATGCACGTAAAAATGCTTTTGCTTATACTTTTCGACAGAACAGTAGTATAGGAAATATAGATTTCATACAATATTCCGTATTAGGAACTATAATACCTTCTGTTACGTATAGTTTTACATTTTAAAATAACAAATATAACAGATGTAACGTTTATTCTGTTCGTTTTGACTCTTTTTCTGTGGTTTCAAATTCTTTTGTTAATATATCCAAGACATCTTTTATGGTTTCTTCCTCTAAATCTGTTCTTCTCGCAAGATCTTCTACTGAATGACTTAAAACACTTTTAGCGGTATCGAGTCCTATTTTTTTAAATTCAGTAATTATCCATTCTTCAATTTCATCAGTAAACTCATTGAGGTCAACATCTTCTTCTGTATTTTGAATATATTCACTATCTCTATATATTTCTATTTCATAACCAACTAATTTACTCGCAAGCTTTATATTATTTCCTCCTTTACCAATAGCGAGTGATACCTGGTCAGGTTTAAGAGTGATAATAATTCTATTTTTATCTGTATCTATTTTAGTAGTGAGGACTTTTGCAGGGTTTATGGCTCTACTTACGTATAATTCTAAATTTTCTGTATAATGAACTAAATCAATATTTTCATATTGTAATTCTTTTGTTACATTATTTACCCTCACACCTCTTACTCCTACGCAAGCACCCACCGGATCTATTCTTTCATCGTAAGATTCTACGGCTACTTTTGCTTTTTCTCCGGGCTCCCTCACTATTTTTTTTATGAGAATGAGTCCATCATATAATTCAGGAACTTCATTTTCTAATAACCTTTGTAAAAATAGGGGAGAAGTACGAGATAGAGTAATTTTAAGAGAACCATCTTCTGCCATTTCTACTATATGAACAACTGCTTTTACATTATCTCCTTTTCTAAACCGATCCTTTGGTATGAGTTCTGATTGAGGCAGTGTTAGTTCATTTCCTTCTATATCTTTTAAAAGTAATGCTTTTTTGAATACTTGATGAACACTACAAGTTATTATTTCACCTACTCTCTCTTTATATTTTTTGTAGAGAATGCGTTTTTCTATATCTTTTACTTTGTCTAAAATGAATTGTTTTACTCCACCTACTGCTTTTCTCCCAAATAAATCATCTACATTAATTTCTTTTGCTATTACATGTCCTATTTCAAAATCAGGATCTATTTTTTTTGCCTCGGATAAACTTATTTTATCATTATCCCATATATCTTCAGAATTATCATCTATAACTTCTCTGTTTTGAATAATACGTATTTCCCCTTTTTCTGCGTCAATTGTCACATCAAAATTCTTCTGTACTCTATATTTTTTACGAATAAAAGTTCTAATTACTTCTTCTAATATTTCTAAAATTGCTCCCTTGTCTATTCTTTTTACTTTTGCAAAGTCCGTAAGTGATTCTATTAATAATGTGCTATCCATTGTTGTTTATGTTATAATATTTTTTGCTTGATAAATATCTGTAAGTAATATTTTTATTTCTGTTTCTGTTTTATTTTTTTCTTTTGCGGTAAGCATGTCTATACTTGTTTCATCAACAGATAGGAGTTTTCCTCTGTATTTTGTCTCATCACGAAGTAGGACTTCTATGTTTCTCCCTCTATTTCTTTTATATTGCACTAAAAATTGTATCGGATAATCTATTCCCGGAGAAGAAACCTCTAATGTATATGTCTCATTAGGATAATGGGTATCTATATAATGCAATATCTTCTTATTTACAAAGGCACATTCATCTATGGTTATTCCTCTTTCTGTTTCTAATAAAAGAGTTATTTTAGGAGTATTGTTTGCACCACTTGTTATTATATCTATTATAAAAATATCTGTCTCTCGTATTATTTCTTTTGTAAATTCTTTTATTGCATCTAAAGGAATCATAATATTTCTTGTTTATATGCTTTTTTACAATATAAAAAGGGGACTTTTTAGAGTCCCCTTCTTCATTGTTGTTTTCTATTTATTTACTTATTCTCCTTTTTACTTAGGAGCAAGAGTAAATGTCCAAGTACCCGCTACTACATTCTCTCTGTTAGAAGCAGATGTAACCGCAGCCACAGTAACTACAAGTGTTACAGTAGTACTAGTACCTGAAACTGTTAATGTGTATGATTTTCCACCTACAGTAACAGTAGCATTAGTACCAGTAACATTAGATGTTGTATAGGTACCTGAAGCAGGTAACACAGCATCAATATACTTTGCATCAACTCCTGTTGCGGATGGTCTTCCTGCTACGGTGAAGCTACCTGAATAACCACAGTTTGGATCACTATCTCCTGCAGTTGCAGCGAGAGTAATTGTGAGTGAACCTGTTGCTGCTGTAGCATTCCAAACAGCTGCTGCTCCTGTAGTTGCACCACCAGCATCTCCTGTAGCTGTTACTCCAGTAACAGTATAGGTTTTATTTAACGATGCCCCTACAGTAGCTTTGTGGTCACATTCAACGGGTGGTGTTGGATCACAAGAGATTAATAAAACACTTAAAAATAAAATTACGGGCAGAGCCAGTAACGAACTAAAATTTAATTTACTCATTTGTTGTAATTGTTTAATTAATTAATTGATATATATATATATAAAATCTTGACAATTTTATTCAATTCATAAAGATACATTTTTTTTACATTTTTCCAAAAAAAATATCTTTTTATTTTTTGAGTCCACTATAAAAATTTACTTTTTATACCCTTATAATTTCGTAATTATTTGATTACTAGTAATTTTTTAACTCAATATTTTTGTAAAAAAGAGTTTTTGGAGTGGATTCTTTTGTTTTTATTTTTTCTTCTTTGGAAGTATATGTATTTATTTGCTGTTTCTTTTTTAGTAAAATTACTTTTTATTTTCGATATTTAACAAAATTATGTTTTATAGAGATAAAAAACAGTGTGAACTTCGTTTTTTTTTAAAATATTATTTTTTTCTTTGTTTTTTTGTAAAAATATCTCTTAAAGATGTTTTTCTTATTTTTTTTTGATGTTTTATGAAATAAGTAAGAAAAACGAGGATTTGAAAGAGTAGTGAATATTTTTTTGAATATGATTAGATAATTTCCAGTAGGGTAGGGGTTCTAATAGGGTCAATGTAGTTTTTAAAATAACTCCATTGGAATCCAGAAATACTAGAATAGATACCTCAAAAAAACAAGGGCAATAGGTTATTGTTTAATAGTAGTAACGGATATAAATGTTTCAAAATAATCTTGGTTTGTTTTTTTGAATCCCCGCACTTGTTTTTGGATTTCCTTGATATCTAATCCATCGGTTATAAACTCATATCCGTCTTGGTGTGTAGTGTTAAGGGGATAAAACTTTTCTGCTTTTGCAAAAACAAGCATTGTTTCTGTTCCAAAAGGTGTGGCACATACAAAATCGTATGGTATTTTATACCAATCTCCCATTTTGTCGTACTCAAAGTTATCTAATAAGAGAACTTTTGTTTTATCTGCCATCTCATATATGATTCGGATAAAACATTTTTTATTTGCACTCACAGATATGGTCATCTTTTCACCTTCTTTGAAGAGGAGAGCGTCGTCTCCTTTGTTAGTAGAAACGTCTAATATCAAGTCTCCTGTATTTTCTATACCTGTTTCTAATTCTGTGCTGCTTTTTTTAGCAGTTTGGTAGTTATCGGGTTTATATGCAAGTTTATTATTTTCCAAATATTGTTTGGATATGTTTGTTTCTACCGTTGCGAGTACTTTATTTTCACTGTGGATAGATGTAAATATTACTAATTTATCATGTTCTTCTATATAATATCCTGAAATATAATGTGGTGAAAGTTTAGTTTGTACATTTAGATTGAGAATAGATAGATTATTTATACTGCTGAGTTTTGGTTTTAGATGGAGGAAGAGTTTATCAGAGAAAGCAGATGTCATCCTTTGGTCTTCTAATGTAAAGTATTTAAGTAAAAATTCTTTACCCGGAGATATGTTTGTTTTAGCTTTTATTTGGTACGCGATGAGAGTGCTTATGCTATTTATATCATAGAATTCATTTTTAGTGATATTTGTAATAGCATTGTTTACTTCCTTGTTTTTTGCTTCTATATTTTGAAAGAGTGTTTGTATTTCTTTGTTATGTGTGAGGGTATATGGATCTATTGCATGGATTTCAGTTTGAAGAGTTTGTATATCGTTATAGATAAAAGATGCTTGGTAGTAGTTTTCAATGAGTATATTTTTATCGGTATCTCTATTTGTTTCTGCGTTTTTTATTTTTTCTTGAATGGCATTGAAAAGGTTTTCAATTTTGGATTTACGAGTATTGATGCTACTTATTTTTTTTTCTCCTTCTATGGACTGTTGTGTGGATAAGATGGTTTGTTTTGTTTGTTGAAAGAGTTTATCAGTGGTGATGAATAGTTCTTTTGCTTCGGGGTCGTTTTTTTCAATATTTCCTTCATGGTCTAATTTTATGAGTACTTCTTTTATTTTTAAAATATTAGGAAATGTTTCTAATATTTCGAGCCATTGGGAAAGAATGACTTCTTTATCGGCGTCTATCGGTATATTTGTAATTTTGTCTTGTAATCCTTGTAAATGCCTCTTCAGTTCTGCCTTGTTGCTTTCTATTTGGGTAGTTCTACTGGTATAAGCAAAAGCATATCCGTATTTTTCTTTTTTATCGTAATAGGTTTCTATACAGAGACCTTTGAGGGAAATATGAGAGGAAGAAGAGGATTTTTGTTGGATAAACTCTTGAGATTGTCCGTTTATATTTCCTATTTCTACAGCGGTATTTACATTTATATCTACTTGGATACTTTTTGCCATTTCTGCTTCTGCTTGATTTTTGAGAGATGCTAAAAAGTCACTTTCTTCTTTGTTCTCTCTATTTTTTGCGGATGCAGACCCTTTTATATAAATAAAACTTGACCAGAGATCTGGACTGTTTATCCAATTAGGTTTTTTTTCATGTTTTTTATGAGAGCATTCTCTTTGCCCAAAAGAGTCAATACTATGATAACTTAATATCAGAATGATAAATAAAGATTTCATTGTTTTTTTAGTAGATGAGTTTTTATTATGAAAGTAATGATATTTTTTTAGTAACGTAACATTATTTTTTTGAATCTCTATAATCTGTTTTAATTGTTGTATCTAAAGGAAGTATTATTTGGTATTTTAGATTATTATCGGTACCGTCTTTCAAAACATCTAATCCATATTGTATATTTTCAACCTTAGCAGTATGAAAGGTTTTGAATATCCTATCCCACAGTGAAAATATATTCCCATAATTAGAATCTGTTTCGGGACGCATAAAATGGTGGTGTATTTTGTGCATATTGGGAGAAACAATAATCCAACTGATACCTCTATCTAACAGTGAATGTAATTTTATGTTTGCATGGTTAAACTGAGAAAAAACGACACTTAAACTTTGGTATAACATGACTAACCACATAGGGCTTCCTGATATTGCAACTGCAAGTACAGTAAAAACAGCCCGAAAGATACTTTCAACCGGATGGTGACGATTTGCGGTAGTAGTATCTACAGCGGTATCTGAATGATGCACCATGTGAAACTTCCACATCCATTTTACTTTATGTTCCATCCAATGTATGACATAGGCTCCTATAAAGTCCAATAAGAGTAGCCCTGACAAAGTAAATACCCAAATATTTATTTCTCCTACATAGTATAAGATGCCTATTTTATGTGCTACTACCATATCACTTGTCCATAATATAAGAGATGCTAACATAAAATTAATCAGTACAGTTGTAAACGTAAAAAATATATTTATGAATGAATGCTTGTAGCGATTCTGTTTATTTGTAAAGAGGGGCATTATGGTTTCCCATGTCCAAAAAAATACTAATCCACCTATGAGGATTGCAGCTCTATGGCTACTTGGAATAGTAGTGAAATAATTTTTTATATATTCCATTTTTGATGTGGTATATGTGTTTATATGAAATCTAATAAATATTTACAATGTAAATGAGATAATTTTTTACATAAATTATTCTCGTTTTCAAAATATATTTTAATTCTATAATTATAATGAGTCCCCTCTGAAAAGTTGCTTTTAAATATAGTTATAATGTTGTAAAATTTGATTACTACTAATTTTTAAACTCAATATTTCTGTAACAGTGACTTTTTGGAGTGGACTCAATATTACTATTTTTCATAGTATTTTACAATATTTTTTTTGACAATTTGTTTCATTATCATAAAAATGCTGAGAGAGTTTTCTAAGGAGGTGGATCATGTATAGAATTGTAATGATTTGAGCCAGAAAAATTGCTTATTATTTCAAAGAATGATTCTTGTAATGGTATTAGAAAATAGGGTTACGAGTAATACAATAACCGTTCCCTTAGAATGACTAACATACATTAAAAAAACATTTCTTTACACCGATTCATCTCATTTCTCACCCACTCTAAATTCTTTTGAAACTGCACATAGTCGGGGGCTTGTTTTACCAACTCTTGCCATAATATTGATGCATTTTCAAAATATTCCAAAGCCCTTGCTGTATTGCCAAGGGTTGAGTGCGT
>JASGCU010000012.1:25042-39336 GCA_030053935.1 Chitinophagaceae bacterium | reverse complement strand
CCGAATAGACAAAAAAGCATTCGTTTTTTGTTTTCTGAAAAAAGAATCATTACGAAAAATGATATTTCTCTGCCCGAAGCAGCCGAATCGACGGTGGAATCCTCCCCCAATATCTGCAAAATTTGAAATGGAATGTGAAAAAATTATAGAAAAATAAATTTTTGTTATCGGAGGGAAGCAAATACACAAAAGGTTCTTCCTCTCGTAACCGTACAACAGTGAGTACATGTCTCTACAAGAGAGAGAGTCATTCTTAACAACAGGAGTTGGATGTATATAATATATACCATCATCTTTTGTGTTCTAAGTGAAATAATTTTATTTTTATTTTTTGCAATTTATACAAATATTTTTCTTTCAAAATATTACCGTAGTATTTTTCTGTTTTTTTCTGTTTTTTTCTGTTTTTTTTTGCAATTTTTTATCATAATCTTTTTTTTTTGAGAAATAAAATCGGAATCATCTATTTTTAAGATTTTAAATCATTGATTATCAAACGAAAAGAGTAACTAAATAGTTACATAATTTATATACATTCAAAATTACAAATATACTATGGATTCACAACAATTTAAGTCGGGCTTTGTTTCTTTTATCGGCAAACCCAACGCGGGCAAGTCCACTCTTATGAATATCTTAGTAGGTGAAAAAATTTCTATTGTCACTCCAAAAGCTCAAACCACAAGGCATAGGATATTAGGCATAAGCAACACGGCTGACTACCAAATAGTATATTCTGATACACCTGGAATTATACAACCTGTCTATTCCCTACAAAAATCTATGATGAAGTTTGTAGATACTGCTATTTCTGATTCTGATATACTTGTATTTCTAATGGATATAAACGAGATAGATGATGCTCAAAATAAAGAGATTTTGGAGCGTTTGAAAAAGCACAAAACACCTGTTTTTATAGTATTAAATAAAATAGATATTTGTTCAGATAATGGACTTCAGGAGAAAGTAAAACTTCTCATTGAGGATGTAGGTTCTTTTCCTATCGTTCCTGTGTCGGCTCTTAAAAACAAAAATGTAAATGTATTGTTAGAAATGATACTACAGCATCTTCCCGAGCATCCTCCTTACTTTTTAGAAGACGAATTGACAGATAAAACAGAGCGGTTTTTATGTGCGGATATAATACGAGAAAAAATTTTTTTAATCTATGAAAAAGAAGTTCCTTATTGTTGTGAGGTATTTATAAATTCTTACCAAGACCATGAGTCAATTGTAAAAATAGAGGCGTATATCTACGTAGAAAGGGAATCTCAAAAAGGAATTTTAATAGGTAATAGAGGGGTAAGATTAAGAAATTTAGGGATACAGGCGAGGAAAGATATAGAATTTTTTCTCAAAAAACATGTTTTTTTAAGTACCATTGTGAAAGTAGAAAAAAATTGGAGAAAGAGTGAAAAACTTTTGAGAAGATTTGGGTATGGTGGAAGAGAGTAGATTATCCTTATGGTATGAGCAAAGAAGCATCCCCATAGCTCAAAAATTTATAATCGTTTTGGAGTGCTTCTTGGTATATTTTTTTCCAATCATCACCTACAAAAGCTGCTACGAGCAAAATAAGAGTAGAGGAGGGTTGGTGAAAGTTTGTAATGAGTCCTTGCACCATCTTAAAATGGTATCCGGGGAATATAAAAATTTCCGTTTCCCCTTGTAAAATATCTGTTTTTTCTTTTTCCATTTTCATGATAACTGCTTCTATTGCTTTTTCTTTTTCTATGTGATTATGAGTATTATTATATGGGTAAAGTTTAGGAATAAAGAATCGTGCATTGGGGTTTTCCAATAACATTGCTCCATACCAATACATACTTTCTAATGTTCGGAGAGAGGTAGTTCCTACAGCAATGTTATATTTACTGTTCAAAAGGTGTAATATATTTTTTTTTTGTATGATGATGTGTTCTGTATGCATTGTGTGATGCTTTACATTTTCTGTTTTTATAGGAAGAAAGGTACCTGCTCCTATGTGTAGGGTTAAAAAATGGAGTGGGATTTGTTTTTTTTCTAATTCTTCCAAGATATGTTTTGTAAAATGCAGCCCTGCGGTGGGGGCAGCCACCGATCCATTGTTTTTGCTAAAAATAGTTTGGTAGTCATTCGTATCATTTTTTGTAGGGGGGCGTTTTATATACGGGGGGAGAGGTATATTTCCAAAAATACGGAGTATTTCTAAGAAAGAAATGTTTTGATTCCATTGAAATAGAATTTCATTTTCTAGTTCTGTTCTTTCGGCACAGAGTATAGTTTTCCCAAATGTTGTTTGCTTTTCTAAGAAGAGTTGTTTTTCTTTCCATTTTTTTTTATTCTTTATCAAACAATTCCATTTGTTTGCAGAATGAGATTCTAATGCTTCATTTTGGGTTGCAGATGATGGGCGTAGGAGAAAGATTTCTATACTTGCCCCTGTTTCTTTTGTAAAAAGGAGTCTAGCAGGTATAACTTTAGTTTCATTAAAAAAAAGAGAGGCATTGGGAGGAATGAGTTCTATTATATTTTCTATACTATGATGAGATATTGTTGTATGTTGATATAATAAAAGATTTGTTTTATGTTTATCTGGGTTGGGAAAGAGAGGTATTTTTTCGGGGGGTAGGTGATATGAGTAGTCAGATAGGTAGATTTCTTTATCCATTCATTAAGATGCAAAAAAGGATTATTTTTTATCTGTTTTTCTGTTTTTCTGTTTTTCTGTTTTTCTTCTATATATTTCATCACTTATAGAGAGCAGTTCACGGCTACTCTGTCCGTAAATGCTTGTATTTTCTTCTGCTCTTCTGATAAGATATGGGATAACTTTTCTTACTTTTCCATAAGGTACGTATTTGGCGACATTGTAATTTTGAGAAGCGAGTGTAAAAGTTATAACATCACTCATTCCTAATAGTTGGGCAAAGTATATATTGTGATAGTTGTTTGGTATGTTATAAACTTGCATCAATTCCATAAAGTATTTAATGCTTTCTTCGTTATGCGTTCCCAAACAAATGCCTATTTCATCATAATACTTCATACAGTATTCTAATCCTTTGTTAAAACTTTTATTGCAGAGGTCTTGTGTTTTATGAATAGGGTCGGGATAGTTCATTTGTTTTGCTCTCATTCTTTCCTTTTCCATATAGGCTCCTCTGACCAATTTGACACCTAAAAAATATTTTTTTTCTTGTGCTTTTTTATGTGCTTTTTCTAAATTTTTATACATATCTATTCTATACATCTGAAAAGTATTGTAGATGAAGGGTTCTGTTGTATTATGTTTTTCCATCATTTCGTATGTTATAGTATCTACTGTATTTTGAAACTGGTATTCTTCTGCATCTACCAAAAGTTTTATTTTTTGTGTATGCACTTCATCTGTAATTTTTTCGACTCTATGTTTAAAATTATGAAAGAGTTCTGTTTCTTTTTGAGAGAGAGGTTCTTGAGATTGTATTTTGGTGAGTATCTTGGGATCAATTAAAGCACTCATTTTTATGACAGCAAAAGAAATGGTATTTCTATTTTGGGCAGAAAAAATAATTTTTTTTAGAAATTCTTCTGTGTTTTTATGGAATTGTTCTTCAGTGTTTTCTGACTCTGCGGAGTAGTCCAAAATAGATTTGATATTATATTGGTGTAAAGAATCCATGCATTTTTTACATTCTTCCAATGTTTCCCCTCCACAAAAGTGTTCAAATAATGTTTTTTTGAGGATTATTATAGGGAAAAGTTTTATGCGTAAGAGAAAAATAGTTGTTCTTGTTCCTAACTTTACTATGAAAGGGGAGTTTATAATACGAAATATCCAATATATTTTTTTGAGTTGTTTATCACTTCTTGCAACAAACCCTATCTGTGAGTTATTAAAATCTATGTCCATATTATAATATTTTTAGTGAATAATTTTTGCATCCATATCTTCTAGTACTATCCCCTTTGTTTCTGGCATAATACAATGGACATATAAAAGTTGTGCTACCATCATTACAGCAAAGAAAACAAAAATAGAAGTAGGACCGAAGAAAGACGATATCTGTGGAAATACATTTGCTATGAGTGCTGCAAAAATCCAATGGACAAAACATCCAAAAGATTGTCCCGATGCTCTGATGGAATTAGGAAATATTTCTGAGAAAAAAACCCATATAACTGCCCCCTGCCCTATTGCATGCGATGCTATAAAAAGAAAAATATAAATAGCTATATTATGAAAGGATTCATTATAAAAACAACTTGCAACCAACGACAAAGAAATAATATATCCTATAGAACCAATATACATAAGCATTCGTCTTCCAAATTTATCTATGAGAGATAATCCTACCATTGTAAAAAGAAGATTTATCACACCTACTCCTACACTGGAAAGAAGTGCTGATGAAGATTCAAATCCTGCCATTTCAAAAATACGAGGTGCATAGTATATAATTGCATTTATACCGGACATCTGGTTAAAAAATCCTAATAAAAAAGTTATAAATATAAGCCATCTATATTTTTTTGAAAAAAATGCTTCTTTTACCTGTGTAAGTTGTTTTTTTTGATATTCTAAAATAGTATTAAAAATATTGGTAGCTTCGTTCGGGGATATTTCTAAAAGTACTTTTTTAGCAGATTCCAAATTATTTTTTTTCAAAATAAGCCACCTCGGGCTTTCTGATATAAAAAAAGTGCATATCATAAAAAAGAAAGAAGGGACTGCTACTACCCCTAACATCCATCGCCACGAGTTATCTCCTCCTACTCCTTCTAAAAAATAATTAGAAAAATATGCCAAAAGTATTCCAAAAACTATATTAAACTGAAAGAGAGCTACTAGCCCTCCTCTTTGTTTTGCAGGAGCTATTTCAGAAATATATAATGGCGAAATAACCGATGAAATACCTATACAAAATCCTCCTATAAAACGTGAAATCATAAATGTATATACCTCTGGAGCAACTGCACATCCTATAGATGATACTAAAAATAAAAAACCAACTCCTATTAAAGAGAGTTTCCTGCCGAATAAATCTGCAAAATACCCTCCTAAAATAGCCCCTAAAACAGTACCATACAATGCGATACTGATGACGAATCCATGAAAAAAAGGACTGAGCCCCCATAAGCTTTGTATTTTTTGCTCAGCACCTGAAATAACCGCTACATCTAATCCAAATAAAAGTCCACAAAGAGCTACTGTTAATGACCAAAGTATTAATTTTGTATTATTCATAAAATATTATAATGATTGATATTATTAAAAAAAAACGAAATCAGTATTTTTGTATAATCTTGTCGGGATAATCGGTTATGATACCATCTACTTTCATACCCAATAATTGTATCATATCTTTTGTATCATTTACAGTCCATGGAATAACTTTGATTCCTTTGGAGTGAAGCCATGTTACTTGTTCTTTTTTTATAGTAGTGTAATAGCAACTATAAATATCGGGTTGAAATCCTAAAGAATCTATTATTGTCTGCAAGTTTTCTGTGCCACCTATCAGAACAGCCAAGCGAATATCAGGGTATTTTTTATGAAAATATTGGAGTATTCTGAAATCAAAAGATTGGATATTTATTTTATCTGTATCTACGTATTTTTGTATTTCTTGATGCACAATATCAGAAAAAATAGATGGGGTAGGATGAAAAAAGTGGTCTGTAAGAGAAGATGATTTTAATTCTATATTATAGTAAGGTTCTTTTTTATGTGTTTCTTTACAGTATTTTTGCACGGCTTCAAATACTTCCGACAACAGTGGCTTGTATACTCTGAGTTTTTTTTGATATGGGAAATCAGAATTTGTAACACTTCCACAATCAAAAGCACGTATTTCTTCGGCGGTTAACCTATATATATTATATTGTTTTTCTTCCTCTTGGGTTATTTCTTGCCCTAAAGGATTGAAACAAATAGAACGACTAAAAAAAGGTTCGTGAGAGACAATAACTTTATTATCTCCGGATATGACCACATCTAATTCTATTGTATTTACTCCCAATTCTATGGCTTTTAAGAATCCCGGAATGCTATTTTCTGGTAGAATACCTCTTGCTCCTCTATGTCCCTGCCAATCAACAGAAGCAGTATCACATGTATTAAAAATAAAAAATATAAAAATACTTAAGAGAATGAGTATGTTTTTCTTTATTTTTAAAAATAAAAAATTATACACGGTATATGGTTATAGAATTAATAAATAATTGAATGTATGTAAAATATATAAAATAATTTTCTTATGGTAGTCTTTAATGTATCCTTGTGTAATCTCATGTATTCTATTCTTTTTTATAGAAGTATTTAGAAATAAATATCTAAAAAAGAGTTCAGAAACTAAATTATCTTGATAATACGTTGATTTAGTTTTCTGAAACTCTTTTAAATACTGTTTTTGTTTCAAATTTATTTATTTTTCCTTTTAAAATCTATTACTATTGGAGCAGCTATAAAAATAGAAGAATACGTTCCTATGACAATTCCTACCAAAAGTGTAAATGAAAAACTTTTGAGTACATCTCCACCAAATAAGAATAGTACTAAAACAGTGAGGAATGTAGTAGAAGAAGTAATAACCGTACGACTAAGGGTATCATTAATAGCGTGATTAATAGTAGATACTTGTTCGTATTCTTTTCTCATTCCTATTTTTTCACGTATACGGTCAAAAACTACCACAGTATCATTTATAGAATACCCTATAAGAGTGAGTATTGCAGCAATAAAAACTTGGTCTATTTCGTATGTTATACCGAATACGTTTACAATTGCAAAAGCTGCAATGACAAAGAGCACATCGTGAAAGAGAGCTATAGTTGCTCCAAGTCCAAATTCTGCTCTTCTGAATCGTATTAGTATATAAAGAAAGATAGCTATGAGAGAAACAACAATAGATATAACAGAAGATTTTTTGATATCATCTGCTATTGTTCCGCTCACACGTGATCCGCTTCCAATAGAAAAACTATTATTGTCTAATAATGATTCATTTTCAATATATTTTTTTTTTGTAATTTTTTCTAATCCTGCTATCAGAGTTTGAGTTACTTTACCGTCTGTTTCTTCGCTGTCATCATTTATGAGGTAGCTGGTAGTAATTTTTATGATATTATCGGATCCGTATGTTTTTACTTCTGTTCCTGCTTTTCCAAATACCTCTCCAAGCCCCACTTTGATATCAGAAGTAACTACGGGAGTATTAAATATCACTATATAAGACCTTCCACCTGTAAAATCTACTCCCATATTGAGTCCTCCTTTTGCAAAAAGGGCGATAAATCCAATAACTATAAAGGTAAGGGAGAAAAGGTATGCTTTTCTTCTGTTTTCTATAAACTTATAAGATATCCCTATTAAAAAGTTTTTAAACAACCCGGTCTCAAATGTTATGTTTGAGTTTTCTTTTCTTTTGCTATACAAAAAATTTATAATCACCCTTGTGATAAATACTGCTGTAAAAAATGAACTGACGATACCAATCATAAGGGTAATAGCAAATCCTTTTACAGGACCTTGCCCAAAATTATAGAGTATCATACCTATTATAAAAGTAGTAGCATTAGAGTCAAATATAGCAGAAAAAGCCTTATTATAACCTATAGTAATAGATGTTTTGAAGGTACTTCCATTTCGTAATTCTTCTCTAATTCTTTCAAATATAAGCACGTTCGCATCTACTGACATACCCATAGTAAGAACTATTCCTGCGATTCCGGGTAATGTTAATGCTGCTGAAAATTGAGCAAGCACCCCTAATATGAAGAAAATATTAAATAAAAGAGCGATATTTGCTATAATTCCTCCTTTTGCATAATACATTATCATAAAAATAACAACACTCATTAATCCTGCTATAGTGGATACAATACCTTGTATTTGTGCTTCTTTTCCGAGGGTAGGTCCTATAACTACATCTTCTACTATGGTAGTAGGAGCGGGTAAAGTTCCTGCTTTTAATACATTTGCGAGGTCTTTTGCTTCTTCTAATGTAAAGTTTCCTGTTATAGAAGAATTTCCACTTGGTATTTCTCCTTGTACCGTAGGTGCAGAATATACATAATTATCTAATACAATAGCGATGCGTCTTCCTGTATTTTCTGCGGTCATTTTTCTCCATATTTTAGTTCCATTTGCATTCATTTGCATTGCAATAGAAGGTCTCGCATTCTGATCAAAATCTTGTTGAGCATCTGCTATTGCTTCCCCACTGAGCTTAGAAGTTCCTCCGCGCAAGGTCTTGATAGGATACAGTTCTATAAATTCTTCTTCTGTGCTGGTACCTCCCCTTGGAGAAAAGGGTTTAGAAGCCCATAAAAATTTTATAGTGGATGGTATCAGATTTTTTACCTCAGGTTTTTCTAATAGTTGACTAATAGTAGCTACATCTTTAGGACTATACATAAGCCCTCCTTGATTTGATTTTAATAAACGAAGCAAGAGGGATGCTTCTCCTGTATTCAGGTTGCTACTATCTTGTTGAAGTTGGGAAACTAAGGAAGCAGTATCTTTTTCGCTTTTTGCTGTGGGATCTAATAAAAGTGATTCTAAACTATTTTGTGAAGGGGTTCCTACTAAAGAATCTTTTTTTACAGATGAAGAAGATTTTTCTATATTTTCTTGGCTGAGTAACAGTTTATTTATATTATTAAGAGTAGATACCAAATCTTTTTCTCCAATTTCTAATACTTCAAAAAAATCTAAGCGAGCAGCACTCTGAAGGAGCTTACGAACCCTTTGTGGATTATCCACTCCTGGTAGTTCTATCTGTATTCGCCCCGTTCCTGCTAATCTCTGAATATTAGGTTGTGAGGTTCCAAACTTGTCTATACGTGTTCTTAAGATATTAAATGACCTGCCTATAGCATTTTCTACTTCGTCATTAATAATTTTTAATATCTCTTCATCTGTTGTTTGAAGAGTTATCTTTCCACGATTGGTTGCATTGGCAAATATATAGTTCAATTTTTGATTGGGAGCATTTTTTTGAAATGCTTTATAAAATTCATCTATAAAATTTAACCCTGTTCCTTTTATAGAATTTTTTGCTTCTTCTAAGGATTTTAAAAATGCAGGATTTTGGCTGTCCCTGCTCAGTCCTTTTATTATATCTATAGGGGAAATCTCTAAAGTGACATGCATGCCTCCCTGTAAGTCCAATCCTAAGTTTAACTCTGTTTCTTTTATTTCTTTATAGGTAAATTCAACTCCTAAAAGATTAAAAACAGGAAGATTCCATACAGAATCTAAATATTTTTGCTTTTTTAATTGATTTACGCTCCCATCTAAATTCCTTGTATAATCTGTTGCTTCTCCTTGAACTTTTCTAGATATAAGAGAAAAAGATAAATAATAGAGACATAAGATGGTTATAATAATAGTAAGCCCGGTGATAAAATTTTTATTACTCATTGTTTTTTAGTTTTTTTAGTTGTATAAATGTGATTATTTTAATATATATTTATGAAAATAAGATTTTGTTTATGAAAAGTAAGTATATATTTTATTTTTTTAGGGGGCTTTAGCAGAAATAATACAGGAAAAAAGTATATCTAAAAAAAAAGAATAGATATTTTCATCTTTTTTTAGAAAAGCAATGGTATGAGGTTCTAAATAGACAAATTTTTCTCTTTTTTTAAAGAAAGTGTATAAAAGATGGTTGAAAAGTTTATAAGATGGGGTATCAGACAAAATAAGAGTCATCTCAAACGAATATTTGTTCGCTTGCTCATCGCTTTTATGGGCATCAGACTTGGAAGTATAAGGAGTGTCCTTCGGTACTGTATAAGTTTTTTTATACATTTGAAAAAAACATATATAGGTACTGAAAGCACTTAATAAAAGAGAAGAAATAATACTTTTTTTATTCATTGGTGAGTAGAATCTTGTATAAACCTATTGTAATAACAAAATAGAGTAATAAAAATTGATAGAAATAGTAATTTTAGTAAAAATAACATTAATGTAATAATATTTTGTAATAGAAGCGGTTTATTTTTGTATTTATATTATTGTAATATCTATTAAAAAAATTAATATATCAGTATAATACAAATTATAAAGTAATATTATACAAATTATACAGAAAAGTTATAAAATAAAAATAATCAAAATACATTTTCATACAAATGGGTAATTTATAAAAAATTTAATAATTATAGTGTAAATAGTTTTATTTTGCTAAATCAAGTATATAACCTAATAATTAAAAATGAAAAGAGGAATAATAATATTTTTTATAGGAGTATTGTTTAGTGTTGGGTGTGATACACCTCAAAAAAAATATACATTTGCGGTTACGAATGCTAAAATTTGGACTGGCGATGAGAATAACCCATGGGCTGAAACGCTTATTTCTGTAGAAGATACTATTGCTTTTATAGGAAGTAATAGAGAATTGTCGAAATTTCTTTCACAAACAGAAAAAGTAGTAGATGCTCAAGGAAAGCTTGTGTTACCGGGTTTTATAGATAGCCATGTGCATACTCTTATGGGGGGAATGCGTTTGAGTTCTGTAAAGCTCAAACATATAAAAACGAAAGAAGAATTTATTAACACAATAAGAGAATATGCAAAAAAACAGAAACCGGGAGAATGGATATTAGGAGGAGATTGGGATCACCAAAATTGGGGAGGGGAACTCCCTACTCACGAATGGATAGATTCTGTTACAAAACAAAACCCTGTATGGATTGAAAGAAGTGAAGGGCATTCAGGTTTGGCTAATACATTAGCCATGAAGATAGCAAAAATCCATAAAAAGACAACCGATATTCCGGGCGGTATTATAGAAAGAGATATGCAAGGAAATCCAACAGGTATTTTTAAAGATGATGCTATGTTCTTGATATTTCAAGTAATCGAAGATTTTTCCGATGTTCGAAAAGAAGAAATACTCAACAATGCTATGGACTATTTTTTAAGTGAAGGGATTACATCTGCTCACCATATGATAGAGCCACATGAAAGAAATCCATCGGGTATATCCACTGATTATGAGGTTTTTCGAAAAATGAACGAAGCACAAAAACTCCGAGTACGTTTTTATATTGCAGAACCATTTACTGATTTTCAAAAAGTATACGAAAGAATACAAAAAGAAGGAAGAGGAAATACATGGCTAAAAACAGGTGCATTAAAGGGATATGTGGATGGAGCTATAGGTTCTCATTCAGCACTTTTTTTTGAAGATTATACCGACAGACCAGGATATAGAGGGATACAAGTAAATTCAGAAAAAATTCTATATGAAAGAATACAAAAAGCGGATAGCTTGGATCTTCAACTCTGTATTCATGCTATTGGTGATAAGGGAATTTCCATAGCTCTTAATACTTTTGCAGAAGTAGAAAAACAAAACGGCAGTAAGGATAGGAGATTCCGAATAGAGCATGCACAACATATTCGTCCAGAGGATGTAGCATTTATGAAACATCTGAATGTGATAGCAAGTATGCAACCGTACCATTCCATAGATGATGGAATATGGTGTGAAAGCTATATTGGTAAAAAACGAGCAGAAACATCTTATGCTTCTCGTGTTTTAATAGATTCTGGTGTACACGTAGCTTTTGGAAGTGATTGGTTTGTAGCTCCCGCCTCCCCTCTAAAAACTATCTATGCAGCCGTTACCCGTAGAACTTTAGATGGAAAGAACCCCGATGGATGGATACCATCTCAAAAGATAAACGTAGAACAAGCAGTGAAAAATATAACCATAGAAAGCGCTTATGCATCTTTTGATGAAAACATAAAGGGATCTTTGATACCCGGAAAATTAGCCGACTTAGTAATACTTGATAAAAATATTTTTGAAATAAACCCCATAGATATTGAGAATACAAAAGTGGAAATGACAGTGGTAGGAGGTAAAATTGCATATAAAAAATAAATTTTTAAACAAAAAAAATATCAAATCAAAAACATACCGTGCAAAAAAAAATATATAGAAATCTTCTACTCATAGTTTTCGCAGTACTCATCGCATATAATAGTTGGGCGGTAGGTGAAAAAAATACTCACTCTATACATAAAATAAATGGGAAACGCCCTGATATTCCCGGAAAACTACAATTTAATTTTGGTTTTAACTTCTTGACAGATAGTGAAAAAAAACTATCTGTAAGAACGTGGAATTCCAAGTCCTTGAGTTTTTATTATATATATCCATTTGATTTTCCAAGGGTGCATCTTTCTCTTATACCTGGGATTGGTTGGGGATATGAGCGATTAAATTTTAAGAATGCCATTTTAGATTATAATAATAAGCAAGTATTGTATTTAGATTCTCTCAAAGGAGTAAATGTAGAAAAAGCATTTTTAGGAGTTCATTACTTGGATTTACCATTAGAAATACGATATACAGTTCGTTTGGAGAATAAAGAAAAAAGTTTTTTCATCGGTGCGGGTATCATAATAAGATATCTTTTCAGCAGCACTACTAAATTAAATTATGATGGGAAAAGCACAGAACAAACACAAAGTTTTGGAACAAATACATTTCAATATGTAGCAAATGTGAGGGTCGGTGTAGGAGGTTTTTCTGTCTATTATAGAATGGGATTAAATGAATTTTTCAAACCAAGCATTGCTCCCTATTCTTCTTTGGCTACCGTCCATAATATAGGTCTTTCTTTTCATCTCTTCTAAATCCAAAGACGATATGACAGACATTAATACCTTAGAAAAAAATACAGATGCGGATATAAAGGATCTCATTATCAAAACCATTAAAACCATATATGACCCTGAAATCCCTGTGGATATATATGAATTGGGACTAATATATGAGATTTCTTTTTTTCCCGTCAATAATGTATATGTGAAAATGACCCTCACCTCCCCCAATTGTCCCGCTGCAGAGTTTATCCCCAATGAAGTGAAAAACAAATTATCAGCATTGGAACAATTAAATAATGTAGAATTAGAACTTACTTTCGACCCTCCTTATTCTCATGATATGATGAGCGAAGTGGCAAAATTAGAACTCGGTTTTTTATAATCAGACAATGCCATTCCAAAATGAAAAATTATACTATTGTTTTCATTATCGCTCTTTTACTCTCTTTTTGCCAAGAAAAAAAAAGAATACATTCAGAAACATATAATACCCCTCCATCATTAGAGACAAAAATAGAAATACAAAACCTCTCCCCTCTTTTATGGGGAGATACTATTCTCTTTTCTATTATTGCAAAAGAAAAATACACTTCTATAGATTCTGTGAGTGCCTCTTTTCAACAAAAAGAAATACACATTCTCCAAAAAAACGACAAGTGGTATCTCAACAGTAATCAATTGAAACTCGGGAAGTATTATATACAAATACGCATATATCTGCCCGAAAATAAAAAAGAATCCCACTCTCTTTTGTTAGAAATACAATCTCCCGTGATACCCATAAAATATACATATGAAAAAATAAATACTTATCCCCACGATGCAAGTGCTTACACCCAAGGACTCCTCATTCACGATGGTTATTTCTATGAAAGCACAGGATTAGAAGGACGATCTACACTCAGAAAAGTAGATATAAAAACGGGAAATGTGGTGCAAAAAAAAGCCCTTACTTATGAATATTTTGGAGAGGGATTAACATTATACAAGGGTAATCTTATCCAACTTACGTGGAGGTCGGGCATTGGATTTGTATATGATAAAGAAACGTTTGAACAAAAAGAAACATTCCGTTATTCGCAGGAAGGATGGGGATTAACCACCTGGGACAGCGTCCTGATAATGAGCGATGGAACAGAAAATCTTTACTTTTTAGACCCCGTTTCTTTTGCAGAAAAGAGCAGGATACAGGTGTATAATAAGCAGGGAAAAGTGACAGAATTAAATGAATTGGAAATGGTGGACGATAAACTCTATGCCAATATATATACCACCGATATAATTGTAATAATAGATCCAAAAACAGGGATAGTAGAAGGTGAAATAGATATGAAAGGGATTATGGGGAACGACACAAAAAAAAGAGATGTGCTAAACGGAATAGCATGGGATTCTAAAAAGAACACTCTTTTTGTGACCGGGAAACTATGGGCATCTCTTTTTGAAATACAACTGCGTAAATTATAAAATATATTTCTAAAACAAATATATACTATGAAAATCTGCTTACATTCTACAAAAGAAAGTATCCATAATGGTGAAATATCCATTGTGGCTATTGTTGAAGTGATAGTGGGGTTGGTTCTCTATTGGTGGGTTATACCTTATTTTACAGATAATTATATACACCTACTTCTCCCCGTTTTTATAGCTCCTTTTATGCTCTTTGGCTCGGAACAATCTCGAGAAGGTGCATTAA
>JASGCU010000012.1:0-24942 GCA_030053935.1 Chitinophagaceae bacterium | reverse complement strand
TTTATAGCTCCTTTTATGCTCTTTGGCTCGGAACAATCTCGAGAAGGTGCATTAAGAACCTTTGAAGATGCGCTAAATCCAACAAGTTCACAAACACTATATATGTTACAATACTTTTCTTTTTTATTATGTCTTGCTTTGCCTGTTTCTATTGTTTTTTTGTTTCTTAGGTATTGGTTAGGAAACGAATATAGAGGTTTCGTTTTGTATTTTTTTATGACACTGGGTTATATTGTTTTATTATTTAGAGCCTATAAAATGAAATTAACAGGAATATATATAATATTCATAGATATAATGGTAATAGCAGTAGGAGTACTAATAGCACCATTATCAGAGGATTTATTCGTGGATTTATTCGGGGGATTATTAGAGATATCATTCGTGCAATTTGCACTCGTATTTATATTGGGATTGGGATTGGGATTGGTATCTGCAAAGGCAACGGAATTAAGAACGGGATTGATAGTTTTACTTTACTCTGCAACAATATTATTGACACTTACCCTTGTTTATAAAGTTATATATACTATTAGGTATATTAGATACGGATTCACATCATTTTATTCCAATTGGAGGAAGATATGTTGGTCTCAAGATATATATTTTCCTCCCGAACTCTTGCCCGGTATAGAAAATTACGAAGGCTTAGAATATATAAAATGGAGCAATATATTAAGAGATTTTGGTAAAATAGATACAGTCCTACTAACAAATAAACTTGTAGATATAGTAATAGTATTCATACCTACCTATCTGTATAGAATCAGTATGAAGGCAACTTTTTGGTTTTATTTTCCGCTTCTTTTATTAGCAATACCTTATAAAGTGGGAGAATTAAAAGATAAAGCATTCTTTGAGGGCATTTTTAAACCTATACTCTCATGGATGGTTTGTTTATTTGCTCTCAGTATTGTAGTGTATTCCGTTCCTGTAATTAAAGATTTCTTGCCTGCATCATTATTAGATATGCTATCATTAGAGATAACTCCATTTCTCGACAAATACTTTCCTATACAATTTCTTTTCTATCCCGCTGTCTTGTTTATCCTCATTTTCTTATTCTCTAATTTGTATTCTTACATAGTTACAGAGAGAACATATAACTCATGGAAGAGACAAACTATAGTATGGGGAATAAGAGTGCTATATGCTCTTTTAATAATAGCAGGTTTTGGCATCTTTTCTTCTCTTGCTGCACATATTATTCCCCCTGATTATCCACTCATCAGAGAACCTTTTATTGCTATAAAAGAATTTTTGACTACTTGGTATACATGGTGAGTTTTTATGGAGGTATAAGGTATGATTTATGAATGGTTTCCTTTGCGGTATATTTGTTTTTTTTGTAACTATTTAGCACTCTTTTTCTTTGATAATCAAGGACTTAGTATCTTAAAAACGGCATCATTTTTTTTGAAGAAATCAATTTTTAGAATCCATCTACACAAATATATCAAAAAACACCAACCAATAAAAACAAAATTTCAAAAAACGTAGAATTATTGCTTCAGTATTTTAGCATTCATAAAAAACATTTAGAACACGTATTATTTTTATATATTAGAAAAATAAATATGATAGGGTATAAATTTTCTCAAAAATGATTTTTGAGAAAAGAATCTGTAAAAATTATTACATTAATACAAAAAAATAGGTATAAAAATTAAAAAATGCAACAAAATTTTATTGAAGAATTACGGTGGAGGGGGCTTATATACGATATAATGCCTGGTGCAGAGGAACAGCTGAAATCAATGACGGTGGGATACATAGGTTTTGATCCTACTGCCAAATCACTTCATATTGGTAATTTAGCGACGGTTATGATGCTGATACATTTTCAAAAAGCGGGGCATAAGCCCTGTGCTGTTATCGGAGGAGCTACGGGTATGGTAGGGGATCCTTCGGGAAAATCGGAAGAAAGGAGTTTTTTAGACGAAAATGTTTTAAGGCAAAACCAAGCGGGGATAAAAAATCAGTTAGAAAAGTTTTTGGATTTTGAATGTGTAACCAATGCGGCTTTTATAGTTAATAATTATGATTGGCATAAAGAGTTTGGTTTCCTACAATTTTTACGTGATGTGGGAAAGCATATATCTGTTTCTTATATGATGGCAAAAGATTCGGTAAAAAATAGATTAGAATCAGGAATATCTTTTACAGAATTTTCTTATCAATTACTTCAGGGATATGATTTTTATTATTTATACACCCACCACAATGTAAAAATGCAAATGGGAGGTAGTGACCAATGGGGAAATATGGTTACAGGAACAGAACTTATTAGAAAAAAAGCAAATGGAAACGCTTTTGTGATAACTGCCCCCCTCATTACTAAACCTGATGGTACAAAATTTGGAAAGAGTGAAAAAGGAAATATATGGTTAGACCCTACTCTAACGAGTCCTTATAGATTTTATCAATTTTGGATTAATTGTTCGGATGAGGAATCTCCCAAGCTGATACGTATATTTACTCTTTTTTCCAAAGCAGAGATAGAAGATTTAGAAGTACAGCATTTGCAAAATCCACATTTGAGGATTTTACAAAAAGCCATTGCAAAAGAAGTGACTATACGAGTTCATTCTCAATATCATTACGAACAGGCATTAAAAGCATCACAGATATTGTTTGAAAAAGAATCTCGGGAGACAGTTCTGCATACTATAGAGGATATAGAGGAATCTCTTTTTTTAGAAATTTTTGATGGAGTGGAAATGGTGGTTATATCTTTTGAACAATATAAAAATTTTGAGACGCTTGGGGATCTTCTTTCAGTGGATACTCAATTTCGCATATTTCCATCAAAAGGAGAAGCAAAAAAATCGATTCAAAATGGGGGGGTGAGTATCAATAAGATAAGATATTCCGATCCATATCAAAAACCAACAGTAGAATTGCTGAAAAATAAGTATATTCTTGTGCAAAAAGGGAAAAAAAACTACGTTCTCATACAAGTAGAGCGATAAGACATATACATTAATACGTATCAATGCAATTGAGATCTTTTTATAAGATATTCGTTCAGCACTTTGTTAAAATCTGTATTGATATTAACTTCTACAGTATCTATTTTTAATTGTCCACATTTGTTACGAAAGTATTCATAAAATGCTTCTACGTTCTTTTGGTAGTTTTCTTTTATATCTGTAGGATTTATTTTTATATGCGTGTTTGTTTCTAAATCATGAAATATATAAGGTCTTTGTTCAAAGAGAAATTCTTTTTCTGTATTTGGCTCTGTTACGTGAAATATTAAAATTTCATGCTTATTATGTTTCAAATGTTGTAAAGCAGCAAAGAGTTCTTCTTTTTGTTCTATGGGAGTAAGTATATCACTAAAAAGAATGAGGAGAGATTTTTTATGTATCTTTGGTGCTATTTGATGGAGAATCTTTGCAATATGAGTTGTTTTTTGCGTAGATGGATTTTGAACGATATTATTCAAGATGAGAAGAATTTTTTGCCAATGGGTAAACGTAGATTTTACGGGGGTTTGGATAACAATAGAGTCGGAGAAAGTAAAGAGTCCGAAAGCATCTCTTTGAGTACATAAAAGATAGGAAAGAGCGGCGGCGGCGACTGAGGAGAAAAGAACTTTTCCGTAGTTATGGACGGGATAATACATAGAGGAGGAAACATCTATTATTATATAGCATCTGAGATTAGTTTCTTCTTCAAATCTTTTCGTATATAATTTTTCGGTTTTTGCGAATAGTTTCCAATCAATAAAACGGGTACTTTCCCCTGTATTATATAGTTTATGTTCTGCAAATTCTACTGAAAATCCATGGTATGGTGATTTGTGAAGCCCTGTTATAAATCCTTCTACTACTTGTTTGGCTATAATATTTAGATTACCTAATTCTTTTATTGTATCAATATTTATATCCATATACAAGTGAATAAAAGTATAAGCGAGTAAAGGTTAAGAAGCGAGTTGAGTATGAAATTTTTCTAATTTGTCTATAGCATATTCTTTTGTGATAATGAGGGGATAAGGTTTGGTTTTGCTGGATGGTAGTTCAAACATAGCATCATTAATCACTGCTTCACAAATAGTTCTCAGTCCTCTGGCTCCAAGTTTATATTCTATGGCTTTTTCTACGATAAGGTCTATGGCATCTTCTTCGAAAGTAATATGTATTCCGTCTATTTGGAGTAGTTTTTGGTATTGTTTTACAAGGGCATTTTTAGGTTCTGTTAATATTTTTTTGAGGGCATCTTTGTTAAGGGGATTAAGATAGGATATAACGGGTATTCTACCGACTAATTCGGGGATAAGACCGAAATTTCTGAGATCTTTTGGATTTACATATTGTAGAACATTTTGGTCTTTTGAGATAGCAAACTCGTCATGGGAAGAAGTAAATCCTATAGGGCGTGTTGTAAGACGGGATCTGATAATTGGTTCTATACCGTCAAAAGCCCCTCCACAAATAAATAAGATATTTTCGGTGTTCACGGTTATATACTTTTGTTCGGGGTGCTTTCTTCCTCCTTGCGGGGGAACGTTTACTTCGGATCCTTCTAATAATTTTAAGAGAGCTTGTTGTACTCCTTCTCCATTCACATCTCTGGTAATAGATGGGTTAGCTCCTTTTCGGGATATTTTATCTATTTCATCTATATATACTATGCCTGTTTCTGCTTTTTTTACATCGTAGTTGGATGCTTGTAGGAGGCGCGAGAGTATGCTTTCTACATCTTCTCCCACATAACCTGCTTCTGTAAATACGGTAGCATCTACTATACAAAAAGGAACTTGAAGAATTTTTGCAATAGTTCGGACGAGATATGTTTTTCCTGTTCCTGTATCGCCTATCATCATGACGTTAGATTTTTCAATAAAAACGTCATCTTTTTTAAAATTTTGTGCTCTATATTTTATTCTTTTGTAATGATTGTAAACGGCGACAGATAGTTTTTTTTTGGCTTCATCTTGTCCTATAACATATTCATCTAGATGTGTTTTCATACTCATAGGAGTCATTATATTTATTTTTGAAACGGAATTATCTACGGGTTGATGCACGTCTGTTTCCATAATTTTTTGTGCTTGTTGAACACAGCTTCCACAGATATGCCCGTTTATTCCCGATATAAGTACATTAAGTTCTTTTTTTGGTCGTCCACAAAAAGAGCATTGTAATTCTGTTATTTTTTTTCCCATGGTGTATTATTTTTTTTGTTTTAGCAGTACTTCATCAATTATTCCATATTCTTTTGCTTCCACAGCACGCATCCATTTATCTCTATCAGAGTCATTTTTCACTTGTTCTAAAGATTTTCCCGTATGTTCTGCTAAAATAGTATATAAATCAGCCCTTAAAGATTTCATTTGTTCTATGGATATTTCCATATCTATGGATGTTCCTTGTACTCCACCACTTGGTTGGTGTATCATAATTCGAGAATGAGGTAAGGCAGATCGTTTTTTAGGAGATCCTCCTGCTAAAAGCACTGCTGCCATAGATGCTGCTAATCCGGTACATATAGTTGCTACATCAGGTTTTATATATTGCATCGTATCATACATTCCTAATCCAGCGTAGACACTACCCCCTGGGCTGTTTATATAAAGAAGAATATCTTTTTTTGAATCTACTGATTCTAAAAATAATAACTGGGCTGTAATAATATTTGCTATATTTTCTTCTACTTCCATTCCTAAAAAGATAATTCTGTCCATTATGAGGCGTGAAAAAACATCTATTTCTCTAAAATGAGTTGGTCTTTCTTCTATGACAGATCGAGTCATATTTTCTACTTTTTCTGTATATTTATCAAATAATATACTACTAATTTTCCTTTCTTTTATACTGTAATTTCTAAATTCTTTTTTATTCATGGTGTAAAAAATATATGTATGTGTTTAATGTATTGTTTTTATTTCTGAAAATCTACTGCATCTACTTCTTCTATTTCCAATTGAATCTTTTGTGTTATATACTGAAATATTTGATTGTGCATAATACTATTGTATTGTTCTGTTAGAAGTTGTTGCTTTCTTGTTTCTTCTCCTTTATCATTTTCTTGATGATTTTGTGATTCAAAAAAATACGTCCTATAAATCTTTTTCATAGAGTCGTAACTTTGAAGAAAAGGATGACGGTACTTAATTAAATAGTCAAAAAGAAATTCTTCTAATAAATATTCTTGTGTTATCGGTATATTTATGGAATCTAATATTCTTATACAAAGAGTTTCTGTTATGCTATCTTTTATAAATTCTTCGAACTCTTTTTTCTCTTTCTCATTGAGCGTTTTTTCTGTAATGTGATTTTTACTATAGAGATAGCAAGTTGTATTTACGAGTATATTTTTATTTCTTTCATACAGTTTCTCCATAAAAAGAGAAATATATTTGTTAACACATCTTTGTTCAGCATATTTTTTGTGCATTTCTTCGCATTTTTTCAAAAATTCTTTTTTGCTTTTGACTGTGTCTTTTCCAAAACAATTATCAAAAAAAGTTTGGTCCAATTCAGGTACATCAATATAGATAATGTCTTGTACATTCACAATAACAGAGATATGTTCTTCTGATTGGGCTATTGTTTTCTGGATTTTGTGATATTCGAATATTAATTCTTTTGTAACAATAGGGTTTAAGAAAATACTTTGTATATCTATTTCTATATGAAATGGGAATGCAGAAGATGTGTGTGTGAGTATTTGTTCTCGCATGTGTGGGGTTATATTGAGAGAATAAGTGTTATTTTTTTCTATAATCACTGCACCATCTTTTGTAGCAATAGATAGTATTGTATGAAAGTTTTTTGTTTTGTTTTGTAGATTATGTTTATCTTCTTTATTTTCTGCATCGGTATCGGTACTTTCTGTTATATTTTCAATTCTTCTTGAGAATTTATTCATAAGTATATTTTGGATAGTAGATACTTCTACATCTGTTGTTCTAATTTTTGCTATTCTTAAAGAGATGTTTTCAAAAGAAATGGGGGTTTCTTTATCGTACAAGGGATAGACGCAAGATATAGTTATTGGTTTTTTAGCATTGTAAGGTTCTATGATTTCTTCTTTTCGGAATATTCTCTTTATAGTATCATTGAGTAAACATTTATTTTCTTGACAGAAAGTATCTATTTCGGTAGATTTTTTTTCTATAATATCTTCTATGATATTATAGATGCTATGCTCAATAAATTCTACGCCTACTTTTTTTTTGGCAAGGTCAAAAGGTATTTTTCCAGGTCTGAAACCTTTAGGAGGGTGAGCGTTTATATATTTTTTTATACTTTCTTCTACGTTTTTTACATAGTCCTCGGGAGAGAGAGTAATTGTAATATCAAATTCTACAGGGCTATTTTTTTTTATTGTATATTCCAAGATTTTATTGTTTATTGTATTAATTATAAAAGAATGAGTGCGGATGGAGGGACTCGAACCCACATGTCTTCCAACGCTAGATCCTAAGTCTAGTGCGTCTGCCAATTTCGCCACATCCGCTTCTTAATTTACTATTGATTACATATTGCAAATAATTACAATAGAATGCAAGGTAGTATTTTTTTGAAATATTTTTTTTATTTAAAAAAATTGTTTGTTTTTTTTATAGAAATATTAAATTATTTGTATTACCATTATCAAAAATACTGAAAAGGTTATTATACTTACTATTTATAGGCAACTTCTTTATGGGATTCAAAAAATAACTACTAAGAAATATGTTTAAGAATAACAGAACCATTCTATAAATACAAAAGTATTCTTTTATTGCAAGACAAAACTGATGCTCTGAAAAAAGAAAACGAAGTAATTGAAGTAGAAGGATAAATAAAGAGATGTTCTAAAAATTTCAAATCCTAAAAACTGTACCCCTTAAAAATCAATAGCTACTAACATTTTTTTTTGAATAAATCAATTTT
This sequence comes from Chitinophagaceae bacterium, assembly GCA_030053935.1. Lineage (NCBI taxonomy): Bacteria > Pseudomonadati > Bacteroidota > Chitinophagia > Chitinophagales > Chitinophagaceae > Chitinophagaceae bacterium. Next base: position 17,050 of record JASGCU010000012.1, on the reverse strand, counting down.
TAGAACGCACTTTCATACTACCTTTGTTTTCTCTTCAAAAAAAACACAAACCCATTCTTTTCACTTATTTTTTCTAAGTGTTTTACTCTTTGTAGGGAGGCAGAATCATTTATTTTAGCACAAAAATAAGCATCTTTATCAATCTCTTCCTCTAATAAAAATTGAACCCACTGATCATTATTTTGATATTCAGAAGCATTATGAGGCATCACCTTTCCATAAAATAAATGAGCGTAGCTTTTGAAACCGATAGGGGTCACATATACTTCTTTATCTTGAAATTGAGTATAAAAATCTACTGCCGCTCCTTGTGTATAGGATTCTATTTTATAAGGAAAAAGAGAAAGAAACCACATAATAAAAAAACTCATTCCAAAAAACAATACATACAGAGAACTTTTTGTTTTTCTATAATACATACCTGTAACAACTGCTATTATGAGTATAATGAGATAGAGACCTGGTAGCCCATCTGTCCAATCCCAATTTACTGCTGCAGAAAAATTTGCTTTTGCAAAATCATCTTGTATATAAGGATAGAGCATCTGTATATTTTGCATCATAAAAGGGATACAAAAAATGATACTCCCCAAGGTTATAAAAAAAATAAGGAGTGTTATTCTTAAAAAATTGGGGATAGTTGTTTTTTTTTCAATGGTATCAAATATATATTTGGCAGATAGAAAAGTGAGAGGAAAATAAGCAAGGGAAGAGTAGTGAATAATTTTGGTATTTACAATACTAAACAATACTAAAACCACCCAAAATAGAATTTTCATAAAAAGTGTAAAACTATTGAGAAAGTTTTTTTCGGTATGTTTTTGAAAAAAAGAGGGGATAGTAAAAAAGGAAGCGGGCGAACAACCCAAAAGTAAAATAACAAAATGATACCCTAAAAATCCTGAATGTCCCGCATCTTCGGTTTGTAATAAACGTAATTGATAACTCATAAATTCTTTGAAAAGCCATACTCCATTTTTGGACATATCTATTCCTATCCATATAATAAAAGGAGTGATGGAAAAAAAACTCCATATTAGAAAATGCGAGAAGGAAAAAGTTGCCTTTCTTTTTTGAATTTGAAACATAAAAAAAACAAAGAGACACAGAATGCATATAAGATACGCAACCGGTCCCTTTGTTATTAAAGCCATTCCTATAAAAATACCTGAAATTATGAGAAAGAATCCTCTTTTTTGTTTGAATTCCAAAGAAAAATTTTCTTTTTTCCAATAAAAAAGCAGGAAAAAAAAGATTCCTACAAAAATAAAAAGATTAAAAAAAGGATCTATAATTCCTGTTCTAAAATAAAAATGTGGTAAAATACTTCCTAAATAGACAAGGCACCAAAGAATGCCAAATTGAGTATTATAAAGCAATTTACCTATTGAAAAAAGCACTTGAATAGTAATAATTCCACAAATGGCATTCGGTAATCGGGCTGTATATTCACTTATTCCCAAAAGAAAGAAGGAAATATACTGCATCCATACAAAAAAGGGAGGTTTTTCCCAAAAAGGAGCGTAATTAATGTATAAAACAGAATATTTTTTTAGCACAAGCATCTCTCTCGCACATTCTGCAAAGTTTATTTCATCCCAATCAAACAGGCGAACATCGGCAACAGGAGAGAGAAAAAACAAGCACGAAGCAAAAAAAATAAAAAAATGAATTCTATATATCAAAAAAAAACGCATTATCTACTTAATTATCATTTGTATTAAGAATGAGTGGTAATCCGTCTTTTCCCCCTCCTATAACTATAATTTTTGTATTAGATGATTTGGCAAGGTCTTGAGTAGCTTCTATTCCTCTCATTTTTAAAAGGGAAGGGGTTAAACTACTGTTAATAATAGCATTTGCTTTTGCTTCGCCTTCCGCACCAATTCTTTTCCTTTCCGCTTCACTTCTTTCTCTATCTAATCTAAATTGATATGCAAGGGCTTCTTGTTCTTGCTTCAATTTATTTTCTATTGCTAAACTTATTTGTTCAGGTAGTTTGATAGACCGTATAAGAAGTGCCTTCATAAGGATATTATTTCCTGGTTTGCCTAATACTTCAGCGGTTTCTATTCTTATGGTATTTTCTACTTCTTGACGTTTTGTAGAGTAAATTTCCTCTGAGGTGTATCTTCCCATGACTTGCCGAACCGTAGAGCGGACCTCAGGAACCACCAGACGGGTAACATAATCTTGTCTGAAGGTCTCCTGAAGGTCTCCAATTTTATCAGGCATTGGATGAAACCGAACAGAAATATCTACATTAATTGCTAACCCATTTTTATCTAAAACATCCATCGTTTCTTCTTTTTGATTCTCTGTTATATCATACACGTACAGAACATTCCAAGGGGCTTTCGTATGAAACCCAGGTTTTAAGAGATTTGTTTTATCTAAACCACCTGTAAATTTATGAAATATAAGCCCTACTTCTCCTGGTTGTATAGTGAAAAATATTTGAGAAGAAAAATAGATGAAAAAAATAATCGTAACCGATAAAATAACGACTACGGGTAAAAATCTTTTGTTTTCCATTGATTGTTTAATGTTAAATTAATTATTTATTGAACTATTTATTGAACTATTTTAAATGTATTCGTTTTTACTCACATGTTTTTGTCATCGTTTTATAAAATCTTCGTGTGTACCTGCATAAAAGATTTGGGGTACTCAGTTTTTATTAATTTTATAGCAGGCTCTATATCAAAAGCTTTTTTATTTTGGTCGAAATAAAACGTTCCTTCAGGAACAATATACCCCAACCTGGATCGTGCATAAAAAAAGCATGGGGTGAGATGTGAAAAAATCTTTCGTGAAAACATTGGTATCTTATTTCCAACCGAGCTCATGCACAAGTAAAGTTCACAAATCAAACTGACGGGTTATGGTTTCAATTCGCCAAATCAAATCCACTACTAAAATAGAAACCGAAGCACTAAGATCTATAGTATCAAAAATATAATCAAATACGGAAACATTAACCCTACCCCCCAATGTGGGTACAACCCTAAATCAAGCAGAATAAGAATAATAGATAGAATAAGGAGTAGTAACGTATAAAATTTCAAAAATTGGTTTATAAAGAATTGTTTCAGAAATACACGCAGAGAAAGCTATAATCCATGTATAATGAGCAAATAATTAACCATGGAAACATCCATTGTAAGTCCATACCAAAAAACACCTAACAACTCACTCAAGTTTAATAATTTACTGAAAGAAAAGTTCCATATAAGAAACATTGCCTTAGCGCAAACGAAAAAAAACAACCAAAAAAGAAAATACTTAAAATAACTTACTAATGGCTGACGCATAATGAAAAGTATACCTGAAATCGTGTATGGTACATAAAAAATTGTATCTGTAATGAAATAATGGTAAATGCTAAAATAACTACTACCGATATAGTTTTTTTATTTTCCATCGATTTGTTTAATCTTGTTTAAATGTAACCCAGATTCCTTAATAAAATTTCACTGATGCAAATTTAATAAAAATGAACAATTATACAAATAATCCTTTTATTTATAGTGAAAATAAAAAATATCGTACCTATATATTGTAATTTTATATTTTATACCATGTAATTACAAAAATTATTGAGTTATTCATACCTGTATTGCAAAAACTCTTTAAAAAAAAATATATTGATGAAAATTATAATGTAATAATCTCAAATCACAAACATATATAAAACTCATGAAAAATAAATTTATTATACTACTCATACTTATGTCATTTTTAGAAAAAAAAACAATAGCACAAACAGAAAAAATATCACTGAAAGCAAAACCAGGGGAAGCAACAGCAGTATTTGCAGAAGGATGTTTTTGGTGTAGTGAACATGTATTTGAAGCAGTAGTAGGAGTGAAAGAAGTTATTTCAGGGTATGCGGGAGGAACAACAGATAATCCTACATACGAAGAGGTAGGAAAACATAATACAGGACATGCGGAGGCAGTTCTTATATATTATGACCCTGCAAAGGTAACTTTTAAAGAACTAGTAGATGTTTTTTTTACATCTCATGACCCTACTACTCCAAATAGACAAGGACCCGATGAAGGTTCTTCTTATCGTTCCATCGCTTTTTATCAAAACGAAGAAGAAAAAAAAATAATAGAGCAAGGGATAGCATATTATAATGTTTCAGGAATATTTGCAAACAAAATAATCACTGAAGTAAAACCTATTGAAGCATTTTTTAAAGCAGAAGCATACCATCAAGATTTTGTAAAACGAAACCCTTATCAAGGATATGTACGCTCTGTTTCTATACCTCGTTTTGAAAAGTTTAAAAAAACATACAAGGGAAAACTAAAATAATAATCCCCGTGGAAATACAAAAATATACTCAAAACGAATACATAGAAAAGAATAAAGAAAGATTTTTAGAAGAACTTTTTAGCATTCTAAAAATACCTTCTATAAGTACTGATAGCCGTTATAAAAAAGATGTTGTTAAGTGCGCTTCTGAACTTGCAAATTTACTCGAAAAATCAGGAATAGAAAAAGTAACCATTCATACCACAAAGGGAAACCCCATTATTACGGGAGAAAAAATAATGGGAACGAACTGCCCTACCGTATTGGTATACGGTCATTATGATGTGCAACCACCCGACCCACTTGATTTATGGAATAATCCTCCTTTTGAACCTACTATAACAGATGAAAAAATATACTGTCGCGGCGCTTGTGATGATAAAGGACAAATGTATATGCATATAAAAGCAGTAGAAACCCTTGTCAATACCAATATCTGCAAATGTAATGTAAAATTTCTTCTGGAAGGCGAAGAAGAAATAGGTTCTAAAAGTTTGGAAGATTTTCTGGAAACCCATAAAAAATATCTGCAAGCAGATGCTATAATAATATCCGATACAGCACTTATAAATAAAGAAACTCCTTCTATAACAGTGGGATTAAGAGGACTTTGTTATATGGAAATAGAGGTAACCGGTCCTAACAAAGATTTACACAGCGGAGTTTATGGTGGAGCAGTGGAAAATCCTATCAATGTCCTTTGTTCCTTGATGCATAAAATAAAAAATGAAAAAGGAGAAATAACCGTACCACATTTTTATGATACAGTAGATTCTCTTTCATCAGAAGAAAGAAAAAAATTAAACGAACAACCTTTTGATTTAGACACATATAAAAGGTCTCTCTCTCTTGAAGAAGTATTCGGAGAAGAGGGCTTTAATACTATAGAAAGAACCAGCATTAGACCTACCTTTGATATAAATGGAATTTTTGGAGGATATACTGGAGAAGGAGCGAAAACAGTCCTTCCTTCCAAAGCAACAGCAAAAATTTCTATGAGGTTAGTCCCCCACCAAAATCCAGAAGAAATAGAAAAACTTGTAAAAAATTATATAGAAAAAATATGCCCGAAAACAGTAAAATTAAAATTTACTACCCACCATGGCGGAAATCCTGTCGTTACCTCTACTAATTCTGATGCTTACCATGCGGCAAGCAAAGCTTTTTTAGAAGCTTGGGGAAAAGAACCTATTCCGGCAAGAGAAGGAGGAAGTATTCCTATTGTTTCTCTCTTTCAAAAAAAGTTACAGACAGAACCATTATTAATGGGATTCGGATTGAACGAAGATGCGATACATTCGCCTAATGAAAGTTACGGACTATTCAATTATTTTAAAGGAATAGAAACTATAATATTATTTTATAAATATTATAGCACTATAAAACGAGTCCATAAACTATAGAATACATACATATCCATCACTATGACGAAACAGATACTCATAAAGTTTTTTTCACATAGATTTTTTCTTAATAAAAAATACATTATTGGAATCATTTTTCTACTCTCTACTTTCGCTGCTGTTCACAAATATACACTCAATTCTTACAATAATTATAAAATATTTAAAGGTGTATACTACCATTTTGTTCAAAAACTTAATTTATATGCCACTTACCCGCAAGAATACGGGGATGCGAATCATTACGGACCATTTTTTTCTCTCATAATAGCTCCTTTTGCCATTTTACCAGATATCATAGGTGTGATTCTCTGGAATATTTGTACTGTTCTGGTATTTATCATAGGGATATGGAAACTCCCAATCTATGAAAAATATAAAGTAGCTATCTTTTGGATAACCTTGAACGAACTCTATACTTCTATAGTATCCTTTCAATTTAATCCTGCCTTAGTAGGTCTTATCCTGCTTACTTTTGTGTTTTTAGAAAAAAATAAATTATTTCTTGCCTCTCTCTCTCTGCTCATAGGTTTTTTCGTAAAAATATATGGGATTGTAGGAATTGCGTTTTTCTTTTTTATCAAACGTAAAACTGCTTTTGTCATCACTTTTTTGATTACAGGAATTGTTTTGTTTTTTTTGCCCACTATTCTATCCGACCTTTCTTTTCTTACAGAGAGCTATTTTGATTGGAAAGAATCTTTGATTCACAAAAATGCAGAAAATGAAAGTCATCAACACCACATGTCTAATATTTCTTTTTTAGGGCTTTGTTATAAAATTTTAGGAATTTATATACATCCTCTTATAGGAGTAGCGATTGGTTCTTTTTTTTTAATCCTTATATTAGCAAGATACTCCCAACATAATAATTTTTACTATAGGTTATTTGTATTAGTAGATATTCTTTTTTGTATAATACTCTTTAATACGGGTACAGAATCACCCACTTTTATTATTGCGTATGTAGGAATAGCAATATGGTTTTTATTATCTCCCAAAAATACATACATACTCTCTCTCTTTATTTTTGCTTTTATAATTACAAGCCTTTCACCCACAGATATATTCCCCGAGTTTATAAGAAATAATTATATAAGACCCTACGCTTTAAAAGCATTACCATGTCTCATTATATGGATAGATATTACTTATAAACTCCTTTTTTATGACTTCCATTCCGCTGTTCTCGAAAAAAAAATACATCCAATATACTCAGAATCATAGAAAAAAAAGAAAATAATCAGATTTCTTTTAAGAATGACAAAAAAAACACTAAATTTGATTTTATCAAAAAAATTACTTTTTATAGATTTGTAACAGGTTGATTATCAATAATTTTAAAGTTCAGTATTATTTGTATAAAAAGGAATTTGAGAGGTAGAATAAAATCTAAACATCCATTTTTGTTTTAGAACCCCTCATTACTGTGTACAGCATTGAAAATATGATTACTTGTAAAATATAATATAACCACTCACTTTACGAAAGAATTATTTTCATTTTTTTTATTTGCTTTATCCTCTTTTGTTAATGCAATTAATCGGTTACTTTTTCAAACAGAAAATTATCAATACCTATTTAGAAGCAATAAATAGTTTGAAAAACGTAGAAAAATAAAAAAAAACGAGATAAATGAGAAAAATTTATAAAAAAGTTATAACTTTGCATTTAGGTTTATAAAGAATACCGAAAGTATTCTATTATTTTTTTAATTTCAAAAGAATAAAAACCCAATTTTTAGAACCCATCATTCATAGATATTTAATTGCCTAAATGGCGGAATTGGTAGACGCGCTGGTCTCAAACACCAGTAGTTGCAAAACTGTGCCGGTTCGACTCCGGCTTTAGGTACGTCTTTTATCAAGATTTTACAAATATAGCAGATATACTTCTCTAATCTCTCAAAATTAATGCAAAAGAATGAATAAAAAAGTAATCCTCATCATTTTAGATGGATGGGGAATAGCCACAAAACCACAATATTCTGCAATAGATAATGCAAAAACACCTTTTATAAATTCTCTTTATAAAACATATCCCCATAGTAAACTAGAAGCTTCGGGGCTATCAGTAGGTCTACCCGATGGACAAATGGGAAACAGTGAAGTTGGACACATGAATATAGGTGCGGGGAGAATAGTATATCAAGACCTCGTAAAAATAAATTTAGAAATAGAAAACGGTGGATTAGAAAATAATCCCATCCTTCAAAATACCTTTCAATATGTTAAAAAAAAAAATACCCATATCCATATCATGGGACTTGTTTCCGATGGAGGCGTCCATTCCCACATACATCACTTGAAATCTCTCATATCCTACGCTCACAAAGCAAATATTACAAAAATATTTATACATGCTTTTACGGACGGTAGGGACACAGATCCTAAATCAGGACAAGTGTTTTTAGAAGATTTAGAAAACCATCTCCGTAAAACCACCGGCGAAATAGCAAGTATCACCGGAAGATTTTTTGCTATGGACAGAGATAAAAGATGGGAAAGAATCAAAAAAGCATACGATGCATTAGTAAAAGGAGTAGGTGTTTATACAACGGATGTATTATCAGAGATAAAAAAAGCATATTCTCAAAATATCACTGATGAATTTATAGAACCCATCATAAAAGTAGATTCTCAAAATAATCCCATTGGAAAGATATATCCAAATGATGCCGTTATTTTTTGTAACTTCCGCACAGATAGGGGTAGAGAGTTGACAGAAGTTCTTACACAGAAAGATTTTCCTGACTTTGAAATGAAAAAAATCCCCCTCCACTACGTAACAATGACCAGTTATGATGATACTTTTCAAAACGTATCCCCCATCTACCGAAAAGACAATCTCAATAACACATTAGGTGAAATTATTGCTCTTCATAATAAAAAACAAATACGTATAGCCGAAACCGAAAAATATCCACACGTTACTTTCTTTTTTTCCGGCGGAAGAGAAACCCCTTTTACAGGTGAACAAAGAATTATGTGCCCATCTCCAAAAGTAAAAACGTATGATTTAAAGCCCGAAATGAGTGCTGCTGAGATTACCCATTCCATTATTCCTGAACTCATAAAAAAAGAAGCAGATTTTATATGTCTTAACTTTGCAAATCCTGATATGGTAGGGCATACGGGAGTATTTTCTGCAGCAATTACTGCATGTGAAACAGTAGATAAATGTACAGAAGCCGTAGTACAACAAAGTATCCAAAATGGGTATTCATGTGTTATAATTGCCGACCATGGAAATTGCGATATTATGATAAATGAAGATGGTTCCCCGAACACTGCCCATACTACAAACCTCGTCCCTTGTATAATTATAGATAAAGATATTACAAAACCTCTCAAAAATGGAAAACTTTGTGATATAGCCCCCACTATTCTCAAAATAATGAATATACCAGCTCCATTTGAAATGACAGGGAATCCATTATTCTAAATTTGAAAGAAAGACACACAACTTTTATTTTTTATGCTTTTCTCGTAAAAAATGAAAAAATACATATAAAAAAATATCTTTTGTGAATATTTTTTAAAAAATATTTAAAATACCACTATAATAAAGTATTAAGATGTATAAATAAATGTATAACCTCACAATAACATATAAAAAAATAATGAAAAATAAAAATTTAGTAAGTTTGAATATTGGATTATCTTTTTTGGTAATAGCTGTGTCGGGAATAATAATGTATATCGGACAAAAAAATCATGCTGTGGAAACCTTGCATATATTATTTGGTCTGATATTTTTATCCTTTATCGGGTTTCATATAAAAAACAATTGGGGCTCTCTCAAAAAATATTCTTTTCGTTCCGCAGATGGACAAAAAAAATGGTCACGAGAAATTATTGTAGGACTTATTATATTTAGTATATTTTTTGTAGGAGGAGCTTTTAAAATACCTCTTTTTGAAACCATAGCCCACGGAGTAAAAAAATTAGCAAATACGGAAAAAAGAAACGATAATCCCAAATATGAAGTAGTAGAATGGATCCCTTTTATTATTAAAAAAGGTACCACAGAAGAACAAATATTAAAATATTCTCAAAATATTCAAAAAGAATTTTTTCAAAAACAAGCAGGTTTTTTCAAACGAGACCTGTTAAAACAAAATGACAGTACTTTTGTAGAGGTTATATATTGGAAAACAAAAGAAGAAGCACAAAAAACAAAAGAGTTATTACATACGGAAATAAATACATCATATTCTGATATAATACGCTTCCAAGAACCAAAAAATACCACTACTTTTTTTTCAATAAATCCAACATCTCGCTCTAAATAAATAACATCATAATAATATAAATTTTATATAAAAATGGAATCATATATAGTAGCGGGATATAGAACCGCAGTAGGAAAATCAAAAAAAGGAGGATTTAAAAATGTTCGCCCCGATGACTTAGCAGCAGATGTAATAAAACATTTAGTAGCATCAGTACCAGGATTTGATGCAAAAAGAGTGGAAGATCTTATAGTAGGAAATGCAATTCCCGAAGCAGAACAAGGAATGCAAATGGGAAGAATGATTTGCCTCCTTTCTTTACCAATGGAAGTACCTGGAATGATTGTAAATCGTTATTGTGGTTCGGGAATAGAGGCTATAGCCATAGCAGATACACGCATAAAATCAGGTTTTGCAGATTGTATTATAGCAGGAGGGACTGAAAGTATGTCCTTAGTTCCAATGATGGGGTATAAAACCGCATTAAACTGGAAAATAGCATCTACCAATCCTGATTATTATCTCAATATGGGATTAACAGCAGAAGAAGTTGCCAAAGATTATCATATCACAAGAGAACAATGTGATGATTTTTCTTATCAATCGCACCAAAAAGCTATAAAAGCTATAAAAGAAGGAAAATTCAAAAAAGAAATTGTTCCCATTTCAGTAGAAGAAACATTTCTTAACAAAAACGAAAGGATAGAAAAAAGAAGCTTTACTGTCTCTGTTGATGAAGGACCAAGGGAAGACACCACCACTGAAGCATTAGCAAAATTAAAACCTGCTTTTAAAATGAATGGAATTGTCACAGCAGGGAACTCATCACAAACCTCAGACGGGGCAGCTTTTGTTTTGATAATGTCAGAAAAAATGGTAAAAGAGTACAATATTCAACCTATTGGAAGATTAGTTTCTTACTGCGCTGCAGGAGTAAACCCCAGAATTATGGGAATAGGACCCGTAGAAGCAGTACCAAAAGCATTAAAAAAAGCAGGATTACAATTAGCAGATATAGATCTTATAGAACTCAATGAAGCATTTGCAGCACAGGCACTTGCCGTTGCTAAAAAATTAGATTTTGATATGGAAAAATTGAATGTAAATGGGGGAGCTATTGCCCTTGGACACCCATTAGGATGCTCAGGTGCTAAACTTTCTGTTCAACTGTTTCATGAATTAAAAAGGCGTAACAAAAAATACGGAATGGTAACCGCTTGTGTAGGTGGGGGACAAGGAGTTGCTGGAATATACGAAGTGTATTAAAATCCAAAAAATCTATATCTTTTTAGAGATATAATTTTCTATATTATTATTTTATAGTATCAGTTGTTGTTCCCAAATAATTCTACTCATTCTTTTGGTATGAAAAATTAAACAAACAGAATATATTTGACACATTAAAAAAGTATTTTTACAATGAGAAATGTAACTATAGATTTAGGAAATACAAGAATAAAGGTTGGTTTTTTTGAAAAACAAGTACTACTCAAAAAAGCTATTGTTGAATCCTACGAAGATATTATTCAGCAAATAGATTTTTTTAGTCCTGATAATATTATTTTATGCAGTGTTTATTCGCATCACGATTTTGAAAATATTCTTAAAAAATATTTTCAAATCATTGTCGTATCACCTTTTATTGACCTTCCTATAAAAATTGACTACAAAACCCCTGAGACATTAGGTAAAGATAGAATTGCGGCTGCTATCGGGGCGTGGACTTATGCACCATTCCAAAACTCTCTCATAATAGATTCCGGATCTTGTATTACGTACGACTTTGTATCAGATTCTGGAGTATTTGAAGGCGGATGTATCTCACCTGGGTTTCAAATGAAACTAAAAGCACTTAATTTTTATACTGCAAAACTTCCATTACTAGAAATACCACATCATTTTCATAATAAACAAATAATACCTCTCGGAAAAACAACTCAAGAATCTATCCTGGAGGGGGTACTTATAGGGACTCTTTTAGAAATAAAAGGAATCGTCTACTCCTATAAATCTCTCTATCCACAATTACAGATAATTCTCTGCGGTGGGGATGCAGAACTCATAAAAAAAAATCTTCCTGAAATTCATTTTTTAGTCCAAGAAGACTTAGTATTATTCGGTTTAAATCAAATTCCTTACCAATAAAAAAAATTAGTAAGGAAGAATAACTGTCAAAAAATACCTTAAAACAGATGTGAAATGTATTTTGTTATTTGTTATTATTATTGGTTTTACTTAATAAAAAAATGATCTTTAATAATTACAAAGCTAAATCACAAGATATTATTCAAAACACTATCCATCTCGTAGTAAGTTCGGGACAATAAACAGTAGAACCCGTACATCTCTTAAAATCTATTACGAAAGAATATGATTTTATCATTTTTTTCTCAAAAAATGTTCCGTAAATAAATCTCTTTTAACGGAACTATTAGACAGTATCTTACATGGTTACTCCAAAGTTTCCATTACAGGATACACCTATTTATTCCAAAATTCCTTATAGGTCTTACAAGATAAGTATCTTTTTTGAACGAGTTAAAAGATGAATATGTAGCAATAGAACATATTTTTTTAGTATTAACTACGAGAAAATATCCGATAGGAAGTATTTTGGTGGAAGTAGTTTTTAAAAAAAAACCATCAGAATAGCAATAAAGGGTTTACAAAACGGAAGCACTGTGAAAACCCAAAATTCCGATACTCAATATAGAAGCTTAGAAAAATATGCAAAAAAATTACACGTTCTCGCAGAACAAAAAATAATACTCTGTTGCTATGGGATCCATGAGTTGGAAAAACAGCAATTGTATAAAAAATAACACAAAGAATTACACAAAAAGATATTCCCGAAGGATACAAGATAAGTATATTTATACACTCTATATGGGATTATTACTTGCGGGGTCTAAATACAACGGATAATTTGAAGAACGCCTTAAATTTGTTATAAAAGAAGTGATGAAAAGCGAAAAGAAGATAATTCTCTTTATTGATGAAATCCATACCCTTATCTATGCTAGTGGAAGAAGTGAAAGTAATATGGATTCCGTAAATCTTTTAAAATCTGAACTCGCCCGAGGATAAACCCACACCATAGTGTTACTACTTTTAAAGAATACCAAAGATAATAAAGCTTTAGAGAGATGATTCCAAACAGTATTGGTAGATGAACCTGATATTACCAATGTCATTTCCATTCTATGGGAATTAAAGATGCTTCAGTGATTGCTACAGTAGAATTTTCTCGCGGTTATGTTCTCGATAGATTTTTATCCGATAAAGCAATATATCTTATAGATGAAACGGCTTTAGAACTTCGCATAGAGATTGATTCTATTCCCGAAGAATTAGATGAACCCAACAGAAAAATTATTCAAACAGATACTTACCCATATAGCATATTATTTTAGGTATTTGTATCATTTTTATAAGTTTAAATTAAAAAAAATTGTATATATATATCAAAAATAAGCAAAATAAATATTATGTTATTATTTTATTTTTTACCAGTCTAAATACTATTAAGAGGATAGTTTTATAAGAATGAACATTATATTCAACAAATATCTTACATAAAATAAATGGTACCGTTGGAAAAATATGTAATTATAATACCTACTTACAATGAGAAAGATAATGTAGGGGAAATTATAGAGCATGTCTTTGGTTTAAAAACATTTTTTCATATACTTATAATAGACGACGGATCTCCTGATGGGACAGTAGATATTGTAAAAAAAAAGATGGGTTTTTATTCGGAACGCTTATTCCTTATCCAAAGAGAAGGAAAACAAGGATTAGGAACCGCTTACATAAGAGGTTTTTCATGGGCTTTAGAAAGGAATTATGAATATATTTTTGAAATGGATTGTGATTTTTCACATAATCCTTCGGATACGGAGCGTCTTTTAGAGACATGTATAAATGGATGTGACCTTGCTATTGGTTCTCGGTATGTAAAAAGGTTGGTGAATGTGATAAATTGGCCCATATCTCGTTTAATAATGTCTTACTATGCGAGTGCTTATGTGCGTTTTATCACCGGTATACCTATTATGGATACAACTGCAGGGTTTAAATGTTATAAGAGGAAAGTATTAGAGACTATTCCCTTGCATGAAATTGCCTTTGTAGGTTATGCTTTTCAAATAGAAATGAAATTTACGGCGTGGAAATATGGGTTTAAGATACAAGAAGTTCCTATTATTTTTACAGACAGGTCAAAGGGTGAATCTAAAATGAGTAAGGGTATATTTCGAGAAGCAGTATTTGGCGTTATTTATATGAAAGTAATGAGCTTTTTCAAAAAATATAACCTCTAAACTAAAGTATTTTATGTATTTAAAAAATTTTACCAACCATATAAGATGAATAAACTATCGGGTTTCTTCAAAAAAGCTTTTTTAAAATATACAAATACAAACAAGTATATTCTTTATAAGCAGAATGTAAAACAATTACGGAAACAAAAAGAAGACCAAAAAACCGAACAATTACTCACACTTTTTAATGCTAGAATTAATGACTCCTTTCAAAAAAAAACAATTCCTCCATATCATTTCAAACATTCAGGAAACTCAGGGGATATCACATATTCTTTACCCATTATAAAAAGTATTTCACAAGGTGTTCCCGCTTGTGTCCACCTTCATTTGTACCAACCTGGTATATATGAATCTGAACATCCATTAGGTAATGTAATGCTTACTAAAGAAATATTTGATATGCTTACCCCTCTCTTAAAAAGTCAAAAATATATAGATGAGCTAGTGGTTTATGACGGGAAAAAAATAGATTTTGATTTAGATATAATGAGAAATTCTCCTATTCTTTTAGATAGGGGATGCATAACGGGTTGGTATAGTCATGTATTCAATATATTTCCTGATCTTACTGAACCTTGGTTAGAGATAACTCCAAATAAAGCATATAAGAAATATATAGTTATAACCCGAAGTCAGAGGTATAATAATCCCTCTATAAACTATTCTTTTTTAAGAGATTATCCAAATGTGCTTTTTATGGGAGTTTTAAAGGAGTATGAGATCATGAAAAAAAGTATTCCAAATATAGAGTATAAATCTGTAAAAGATTTTTTAGAAATGGCACAAATAATAGCTGGCTCAAAGTTTTTTATTGGAAATCAAACGTTTGCGTTCTCACTTGCAGAAGCGATGAAAGTACCAAGGGTTTTGGAGATATATTATAAATGCCCGAATGTTATTTTACATGGAAAAAATGGCTATAGTTTTTATTTTCAGTATCATTTTGAAAATATTGTCAAGCAGTTAGATGAAAGTAGATAACTTTCTTTTTTGTAAAGAACCGACAAAAATATAAAACGCATGAAAATATATTGTATTACGCTTGCTTTCTTTCTTTCTTTTTCCATCTCTTTTTCTCAATCCGTTCCATTAAGTTTTTTGTCATATCAAGAGTATATCCGCAGAAAATCTCTCATAGATTCTTCGGATAGAGCCACTTCTTTTATGAATAGACCTTTTGATATAGGTTCAAAAGATAGTAGTATGTATATTTCTTCTCTTTTTTACGATGTAAAACATACTCAATCATTAGATATAAAAATATTTCCTTTTTTTTTTGAGTATAAATATAACTCTTTCAGATCATCAGAATATAATGAAGGATCTCTTTTTGGGGGGAGAGGAAGTCAGTTTATTGTGAGCGGAGGCATTTTTTTAAAATATAATTTTTTATCTTTTCAATTTATGCCCGAGTTTATATATTCTGATAACAAGGATTTTTTAACTTTTCCATTTGACCACCCCGCACATCAGTTACAGATATTCATAGATGCCCCACAAAAATACGGAGAAGGGTACTTTACAAGA
Organism: Chitinophagaceae bacterium; assembly: GCA_030053935.1. NCBI lineage: Bacteria > Pseudomonadati > Bacteroidota > Chitinophagia > Chitinophagales > Chitinophagaceae > Chitinophagaceae bacterium. Next base: position 1,232 of record JASGCU010000012.1, on the reverse strand, counting down.
TTTTTATTTGGGCAATCCTCTTTCAAATTCCATATAAAAAAAATGTCCATTGGTATTTCTACACAAAATCTTTGGTGGGGGCCAGCAAAGAGAAATGCATTAGTTATGAGTAATAATGCAGAAGGGTTTTTACATTTTTTTTTTCAAACAGAAACGGCAATTCCGAGTATTCTTGGAAATTTTGAATGGCAAATTATTGCGGGAACATTAAAAAATAGCAGTGTAGAACCTCAAGAAATAATACCTATTCCAAGAAATAACATTTATTTCTATCGTATTTTTGAACATCCTACCAATATATATAATGTTACGCCTTACAATGTGATTTCTCAAAAAAAAAAAAATGATGGAAGATATATTTCAGGAATAAATTTTATATGGAATCCTAAATGGACAGCAGGATTATTTTTAGGATTGAGCATATCCCAAGTTTCATACCATAAAAATCTACAACATATACAAGATTATTTACCTATTTTTAACGGGATACGTAAAGAGTGGAACGAGCAAGAAAGCAAGAATACTCCCTCTATAAATATACATACTTTTTCACTGAGGTGGGTTGTTCCAAGAGAAATGGGAGAGGTATATATAGAATATGGAAGCTATGGAAAACTAAGAGATGTGTCCTATTTTTTTAAAAATCCAAATTTGGATAGAGGGTTTACAGTAGGTGTAACAAAATTATTTTCTCTCAAAAAAAATCATTTTTTACAACTTTTTTTTGAGATGACAGAGCTTCAACAAAATTCTATAAAGCAAACATATTCTTTAAACAGCTGGTATACAAGCAATACCGTAAGACATGGATATACGAACAATGGAAAAGTATTAGGGGCAGGAATAGGTCCTGGTAGCAATACAAAATATTTAGAAATCTCATGGGTAAAAGGAATAAATAAAATATCTTTCGGCTTTGAATACTTAAACTATAATAACGACTTAAGATATTTTATTTTCAGATATCCCATATCTCCAGGAGCAGACCTTTGGAAATACTGGGTAGAAACACATTATAACTTATCAATAGATTGGTATTTCAGATATACAAAAACATTTGTAAATTTCTCTTTCAAATATATGTATATATACGATTATAATTGGAATAATCAATACCAGCCCATTCGGGAGTATTGGCAAACTGTTCGTTCTTCACAAAAAGGATTAGATTTAACAGAAGATGCTTATAACTACTTTTTTCAAATAAAAATCATTCAGCCCTTTTATAAAAA
>JASGCU010000011.1 GCA_030053935.1 Chitinophagaceae bacterium | reverse complement strand
TAGAACCGAAGGTGTATGAATATGGATTTTTGAAAGAATAAGAATCTAAAAATGAACTATTTCCGAAAAGCCCATTTTGAGACAATTTTAGTTTTATACGGAACTCATTTATTAAAACACAAAAAATACTTAAAAAACTGTTACAGAACCTTATAGAATATAATACAATAAAAATTTCAATACAATCAAATAATTTTATGGACCCACTTAATATAGTTGCTTTATTTTTAGTCATCTCTGGTTTGTTTCTGTATATCAATACTTACCATCTCAAACTTCCCGTTTCTATCGGACTGATGGTGCTTTCTTTAGTATCTTCCTTGTTTATTATATTAGCTGGTGCTTTGTTCCCAGTCTTTTTTAATAAATATGAGAGTATATTAGATACTTTTGATTACAGTAGGGTTTTGTATGATATCATCATTACTTTTATGCTGTTTGCAGGAGCTTTAGAGATAGATTTTAAGAAATTAGCACAAGAAAAATGGACAGTGATAGTGCTTTCTGTTTTGGGAGTTCTTTTTTCTACTTTTATAGTGGGAACAGCTATTTATTATTTAATAGATTTTTTGGGTATCCACTTAGGGTACTTGTATTGTTTAGTTTTTGGAGCATTGGTTTCCCCTGTAGATCCTTTGGCAACTATTTCTCTTATCAAAAAATATGGTTTATCAGAGAATTTAGAAACACGTATTTTTGGAGAATCACTTTTTAATGATGGAATATCAGTGGTATTAGCACTTACTCTTTTAGATATTGCATATATTACAGAATATAAAGAAGTGGGTTTTTTAGAAATAGGAGGTGTTTTCTTATCTGATGTGGGGGGAGGTGTTATTTTAGGTATAGTACTGGGCTATATTGGTTTATATTTGCTTCGTCTTACCAGTAACGACCATATAGAATTAGAGATATTGATAACGATAGCTATTGTTTTTATTGGCACACAGTTAGCACATAAATTACATGTTTCAGCTAAACAAGGAATAGTTATAGCCGGGTTAATTATTGGCAATGAAGGTCGTAGTCACTATATATCAGGTGCTATTGGCGAGTATGTATTTCGGTTTTGGATATTGATAGATAAATGTTTAAATGCAATTATTTTTGTCATTATAACATTACAAATGCTTACAATATCAGTAAAATTAAGCTATCTATCAATAGGATTATTGAGTTTTCTGATTGTTATTTTTGCGAGATGGATAAGTGTGTATATTCCTCTTAATATTATGAAACTATTTAAACCACGAAACTATAAGTATGAACCGAATACAATACCTATAATGGTATGGGGAGGAATGAAAGGAGGGGTCACTATTGCTTTAGTATTATGTATTCCTGAATTTCAAGGAAAAGATATTATAGTTACTATGACATATATTGTTGTATTTACTTCTATTTTCACACAAGGATTTACTATAAAGATGCTTGTAGAACATACCGCATCTATAACGACTGAAAAACATACGGATAAAAAGAGCGTAAGGAGTATGCTCTCACAAAATAAAAAATAAGGTATTATCAAAAAAATGTTATGGAGAAATACACAATATCGTATAAAAATTTTAATAGTACTATTTTACCTCTCAACGAATTGCATTAGCATACATTTTGATAATGACAATAAACTACAAAAACATAAAAACGCTTAAAAAATGATAAAATTATCATACTATACTAAAGATCAATTATCATTAAGAAACGGGCAAGATAAAGAAGAAATCTATATAGCATATAAAGGAAAAGTATATGATGTGGGAAAATCGAGACTATGGAAAAATGGAAAACATTATCAACATTGGGCAGGTCAAGATTTAACATACGAAATAAAAGATGCCCCCCATACCGATGCTGTTTTTGAAAAATTTACCTGTGTGGGCTTACTAAAAGAAGAAGAAAAATGAACCCCATCACCTACCAAGCGAAAGATGACCATCTTTTGAACTCTGAAAGACCTTTTTATAACATTTCTACTCTCAAAAAAGAAGAAATGATAATCAATATAGGTCCTCAGCACCCAAGTACTCACGGAGTCCTCCGTTTAGAAATATTAACAGACGGCGAAATAGTATTAGATATAATCCCTCATATTGGCTATTTACACAGATGTTTTGAGAAACATGCAGAAAACCTTCCATACCCTCAAATCATCCCTTTTGTAGATAGATTAGATTACGTAGCATCTATGAATAATGAGCATGCTTTTGTAATGGGAGTAGAAAAAATGCTAGGATTAGAAATTATAGATAAACGCATAGAATATATAAGAGTATTGGTAGCGGAATTAAACAGAATATCCTCCCATTTCGTAGCTTTAGGTACTTATAGCTTAGATCTAGGTTCGTTTACCCCATTCTTATGGCTTATGAGAGATAGAGAACACATTCTACGACTTTTAGAATGGGTATCAGGTGCAAGAATGTTATATAATTATATTTGGTGTGGAGGTCTTTATTACGATCTTCCCATAGGATTTGAAGAAAGATGTATTGAATTTATTAACTATATGACCATAAAAATGAAAGAAGTAGAAAAATTATTATTCAATAATTTTATTTATAAAAAACGAACCGCAAACATTGGGGTCTTACCACTCAAATTAGCAATAAATTCAGGAGTGACAGGTCCTATGCTTCGGGCTTCTGGATTACGATTCGATATCAGAAAAGCAGATAAATACAGTGTTTATCCCGAAATAGAGTTTGAAATACCAATAGGAGAGGGAATAGTAGGCACCGTAGGTGATTGTTGGGACAGAAGTTGGGTTCGGTATAGAGAATGCCAAGAATCTATGAAAATAATCCGACAATGTCTTTCGAAACTTATAGGAGAACATAAAAGAACACCAGAGTTTGACGCACATAAAAATATACCAAAAAAAATACGCCCGATTAAACAAGATTTTTATATACGTGCAGAAAACCCAAAAGGAGAATTAGGTTTTTATTTTAGAACCGACGGGAAAACAGATATACCTTATAGATGTAAAGTGAGATCTTGTTCTTTTTCTAACCTCAGTGTCCTTCCCTCTATAGCAAAAGGATGCATACTAGCCGATGTTATAGCTATAATTGGCTCTTTAGATCTTATAATGGGTGAGGTGGATAGATAATTTTTTGTCATAATATAAGAAAAAACCATTTTTAATTACACTAACTAAAAAAATAATATGAAAAAAAAATACCAGATATTAGGACTTACATGTACTACATGTGAACAAAAAGTAAAAACAGCTCTTTTACAAATAGAACATATACAAGATATTTCTGTTTCAAAAGAAACAAGCACATTGATTATCACAAGCGATAGAGAAATATTATTAAATGATATTCAAAAAGAAATTATAAAAAAAGGAAACTATGAAGTAAAAATAATAAAAAATACCCAAGAATTTGGTAAAACACAAAAAAAATGGATTCAAATATATAAACCCATTATATTAGTATTTTTTTATATTACTACGGTCACAATATGTATAGAACTCCAAAAAAATTCTTTTGATTGGATGGAATGGATGCGTTTTTTTATGGCATCATTTTTTTTAGTATTTTCTTTTTTTAAAACTATTGATATACAAGGATTTGCTAAAAGCTACCAAATGTACGATATAGTAGCAAAACGCATACCCCCGTGGGGATACATCTATACGCTATTAGAATTCTTCTTAGGTATGGGGTATCTTATAAATGTATACCCGATTTGGATTAACATTATTACTTTTTTGATTATGAGTGTCAGCATTATAGGCGTATTACAATCCGTACTTCAAAAAAAACAAATACAGTGTGCCTGTTTAGGAACAGTTTTCAACCTGCCCATGAGTACCGTTACGATAGCAGAAGATGTTATTATGATTATTATGAGTTTTATTATGATATTTATACATTTTATATAAAAGATGAACATATATTTTTTTACATTCAATAAATATTCAGAAAATACTTATATTTTATCCGATGAAACAAATAAGTGTATTATTATAGATCCTGGGTTTTATACCACAGAAGAAAAAAAAATATTTTCATCTTTCATAGAAAATAACAGATTAGAAGTAGTTAGTTTGTATAATACACACTGCCATATAGATCATATATTAGGAAATTATGAGGTACAATCGCTATACAAAGCCCCTTTATTTATAAACCCTATAGAAGAACAAATTTTAAAAATGGGAAAAATATATGCATCCCCGTACGGGTTTCCAGAATATCAAGAAGTTATGAACTATCGATTTATAAAAGAAACAGATACCATACATTTTGGAAACACCGAGTTAAAAGTTCTTTTTTTACCAGGACATTCACCTGGACATATAGGGTTTTATAATGATAAAGACAAAGTACTAGTGAGTGGAGATGTTTTATTTTATAAAAGCATAGGGAGAACAGATTTACCTGGAGGTGATTTAGAAACTTTGGTAAAAAGTATTCATAAAAATATTTTTACATTAGAAGATTCTGTAAAAGTATACCCTGGCCACGGAAAAATAACTACTGTTGGTTATGAAAAAAAAAATAATCCTTTTGTGAAAATAAAATAAAAACAAATAAAATATTTTCTAAAAAAGATATATAGTAAAAAAAAAATAATTTTTAAAGATTCTTATAAGCATTTTTTATAAAAAAGTAATTTATAAGTAATTGTTTTTATCTTTGTTAAAAATAACAAAAATTATTTTTAATTATTATATTATAACCTACTTAGAAAACTATTATTATGTTACGATTTTTTTTAATACTTATAGCTATTATATATATTATATACAAGCTGATTGGTTTTTTAATGAAAATATATATTATAGGACGTATGCAAGGATTTAAAAAAGAAAAAGCAAGCAAAGAAGAAACAAGCAACACAAAATACTTTGGAGATTTGAAAATAAATAAAGTAGATAGTAAAGAAAATAATCAAAAAAAAAATAACGAAGATGAATACATCCCGTATGAAGAAGTAAAATAAATTATAAAAAAAATAAAAAATGAAAAGTATAGAGATTATAGGGTTTAAAAGAGCAAATCTTGGGAAGAAATATGTAGCAGATTTGAGAGCAAATGCATTAGTTCCATGTGTAGTTTATGGAAATGGAGAAGTAATTCACTTTCAATCTCATATGAGATTATTTAGAGAATTAATTTATACCAATGAAGCATACTTTGTGACTCTCAACATAGAGGGAAATATTAAGAAATGTATTTTACAAGATATCCAATTTCATCCTGTGAGTGAAATCATTCTACATGCTGATTTTTATGAGCTAAAAGAAGATAAGCCGATAAAAATGGATATACCCGTAAAAGTAAACGGTACTGCTGTGGGAGTTCAAAAAGGAGGAAAACTTATTCTTAAAATGAACAAATTAAAAATAAAAGCTATTCCTCATAAAATGCCTGATAATATTCCTATAGATGTTACTGATTTAGATTTAGGAAAAAACATAAAAGTTTTCAATATTACAACTGTTGATTATACTATATTAAATAATAGGCAATCGACAATTATTACTATACCAATTACCAGAGCTACTAAAGAAACAGAAGAGCAAGCTAACAAGCCAGTATCGAGTACATCAGCATCAAGCACAGCCACAAAACCATCACCTGCATCACCTGCAAAAGTATCACCTACAAAAACACCTCCTAAAAAATCTTAATTGTAGAGAACTCTTTTATATAATTATGAAATATCTTATAGCAGGATTAGGGAATCCAGAAACAAGGTATGCTGATACAAGACATAATATAGGTTTTATAGTGTTGGATAATTTAGCAGACCAATTCAAAATTTCTTTCCAACCGGATACACATGTATGGAAATCTTCTTGTTCCATAAACGAAAAAACAGTTGTGCTTATAAAACCAACTACTTATATGAATTTAAGTGGTAGGGCTATTCGTTATTGGATTTCCCATGAAAATATATCTTTTGAAAACCTATTAGTAATTGCGGATGATATTTTTTTACCTTTTGGGAAAATACGAATAAAACCAAAAGGTTCTAACGGTGGTCATAATGGACTAAAAAGCATAGAAGAAACCATTCAAACACAAAACTACCCTCGTTTACGATTTGGAATAGGTAGCAATTATAAAAAAGGAGAACAAGCCCTCTATGTTTTAAGTAGTTTTACTTACGAAGAAAAAGTATTATTAAGAGAAAAAGTAGATACTTCCTGTAAAATGATTCACTCATTTATTACATTTGGGATAGAAAGAACAATGTCTTTTTTTAATCAATAAATTTTTAATTATTAATTATAATATTAATTTTAAGAATGATTCACCCCCATACCGAAGTTCAAATAATTAATGAAGCTATAGGATACGGTGTTTTTGCTACCAAATTTATTCCAGAAGGTACTATAACCTATATAAAAGATGGTATAGAATCTGAAATTACTCCGGAACATTTTGTAAAATTACCTCCTATTTTACAAGAAAAAGTAGAAAAATACTGTTATATGGATGATAAAGGAGTAAGAATAGTTAGCTGGGATAATGCGAAGTACGTAAATCATTGCTGTGATTCTAATACTATCAGTACTGGATATGGATTTGAAATAGCTATTAAAGATATACATCCAGGAGAAGAATTAACAGATGAGTATGGACTTTTTAATATGAAGTCAGGATTTGAGGTTATTTGCAATAAACTCGGATGTAGAAAAATTATTCAACCCAGCGATCTTGAAGAGTTTTATAAACAATGGGATGCTAAAATAATAAAATCTTTTACTTTTTTTTACAAAGTAGAGCAACCACTTTTACCAATAATAGAAAAAAAAGTAAAGAAAGAATTAGAAGAATATTTTCAAAACCCCAAAAAGTATAAATCTGTATATTTCCTAAAATGCGACAGATTTAAAAATGTTATGTAAATAATCAGTAGATATTTAACATCTTATAAAAAACATTGTATCTATGAGTGTACCTTGGAAAATCAGCTTTGATACATTTATAATTTTGTGAATTCTTGATTATCAATAGTGTTAAAACTCAATAATTCTGTAAATGTGAATTTTTGGAGTGGCCATGTATTTATATGTTTTTATAATTGTGAATAAATAAAAACCTTATTTTAACGTATTTATTCTAAAAAAGCGGGTATTTTATTGGAATTACTTTTGGTGAAGTTTCTTTTATCCTTCCAAAACACACCCGTTTTTAACACTCTCAATCATTGAGTTATCAAGTAAAAAGAGTATTAGATACATAATTACTCATCAAAAACCTATTCATCATTATGTTACAAAATATTCAAAAACTTTTAGAAAATACAGATATAGAATTTGTAGGTACAAGTGAAGAGGAACAGACAAGATTCGAGAAAATTCCGACACGTATAGTGAAAACAAGTGAAGATGCCTCCAAACAAGTTGCCATAGAAATATCTCATTTGATACAAGAAAAAGCAAAAAAAGGAGAACAATGTGTATTAGGATTAGCAACCGGATCTACTCCTACAAAGGTTTATAATGAATTGATACGATTACACAGAGAAGAAAACTTGAGCTTTAAAAATGTCATTACCTTTAATTTAGATGAGTATTATCCTATACAACCAACAGAATTACAGAGTTATGTAAGGTTTATGGATGAATATTTATTTAATCATATAGATATTATAAGAGATAATATTCATATTCCCGATGGAACTATTAAAAGAGAAGAAATGGTAAGGTTCTGTGAAAAATATGAAAATCTCATAGAAAAATCAGGAGGAATAGATTTACAAATATTAGGTATTGGAAAAACTGGACATATAGGATTTAATGAACCTGGTTCTAGTATGCGTTCGAAAACACGCCTCATCACTTTAGATAGAATAACAAAAATAGATGCGTCGAGTGATTTTTTTTCTGAAGAAAACGTTCCTCATAATGCTATAACGATAGGTTTAGGAACTATTATGCGAGCAAGAAAAATAATATTAATGGCTTGGGGGGAAGGAAAAGCATCTATTATAAAAAAAGCAGTTGAAGGATCGGTATCTGAGGAAATACCCGCTTCATGTCTTCAATTACATCCCAATGTTTGTGTAATATTAGACGAAGCGAGTTCTGCAGATTTGAAACGTGTAAGTACCCCATGGCTTGTAGGAGAAATAAAATGGAATTATTACCTTACTAAAAAAGCAGTTATATGGTTATCACAAAATCTCAAAAAACCTATTTTGAAACTAACAGATAGAGACTATGCAGATTACGGTATGGGAGAGCTCATCACACAGCATGGAAGTGCCTATCAAATAAATATACATTTTTTTAATGACCTTCAAAGTACTATTACAGGTTGGCCAGGCGGAAAACCCAATGCCGATGACTCTACTCGTCCTGAGCGTGCACACCCTGTACATAAAAGAATTATTATATTTAGTCCTCATCCTGATGATGATGTAATATCAATGGGAGGGACTTTTATACGTCTTGTTGATCAGAAACATGAGGTTCATGTTGCATACCAAACTTCCGGAAACATAGCTGTATTTGACGATGATGTAATACGTTTTGCTGATTTTTATACAGATTTATCAAAAGAATTCGGAAAAGGAACAAAAGATAGTTTGTATAAAAAAGTAAAAGAATTATTAGAAAGTAAAAAACAAGGAGAAGTAGATACTCCAGAAATCCTCAAAATAAAAGGGTTTATTAGACGTTCTGAGGCAAAAGCAGCTTGTAGATATGTAGGGATACCAGATAATCAAGTATATTTTTTAAATCTTCCATTTTATGAAACAGGCAAGGTAAAAAAGAAACCTATAGGAACAGAAGACATTAGTATAATTACAGAGTTGATAAAAAAAATTAAACCTCATCAAATTTTTGCTGCGGGCGACCTTTCCGATCCACATGGGACTCATAGAGTATGTTTAGATGCTATTTTCTCATCTATAGATATACTGAAAACAGAAGAGTTTATGAAAGATTGTTGGGTATGGCTCTACAGAGGTGCATGGCAAGAGTGGGGAATAGAAAATATTCAAATGGCGATACCTATTAGTCCCGATGAATTGATGCGTAAAAGAAAAGCTATTTTTAAACATCAGTCGCAAAAGGACTCTGCGGTCTTCCCTGGACATGATAAAAGAGAATTTTGGCAAAAAGCCGAAGAAAGAAATATATCTACTGCTCAAACATATAATCAACTTGGACTTGCTGAATACGAAGCTATAGAAGCATTTAAAAGGTACTATTTTTGACAGTACCTTTTACTCATCAAAATATATTTCCCATAAAAAAATACTGATCGTATGTTTGATTTTTTTAAAACTACTAATAAGATATCTATTTTGTTTCTGTTTGTATTTCTTTTATTATTAAGAGTACCTTTTTTTGTAAACCTTCCTATTATATTACCTGAGCTCCACTGGAATATAATAGGTAAGTATCTTTCTGATGGAAATGTTCTTTATAAAGATTTATGGGATTACACTCCTCCTGCCTCCGCTTGGGTTTATTCGCTTTTATATTTTGAAGGAAATAGATGGCTTTTATTGGCTATTTCTACTATTCTCATTTTTATACAATCTTTATTGTTTAATGCTTTTTTGATGGATTTAAAAATGTATAAAAAGAACAGTTTCATTCCTGCTTTTTGCTATATTGTTTGTATGCATGGATGTTTTGATTTTATTTTTTTAAGCCCTCTGATTATGGGGAACACATGTATTCTATTAGGTATTTTTTATTTATTTCGAAAACATGAAGAAAAAAAATATTCAGAAAATACTACATTAATTTTAACAAGTTTTTTGTTTGCATTATCTGTGCTATTTTACTTCCCCTTCGTAGTATTATACATATATATAACGCTTTTCGAAATATCATCCATAAGAAAAAAATTTCTCTTTTTTTTATCCGGATTGCAGGTGTTTTTATTGGTTTTTGGATATTATTATATCGAAGGTGGCGGAGAAGGTTTTTTAAGATTTTTTGTAGGGAATTTTTTGATAGAAGAAACGACATCTTTTTTTTTCGCACAAGATATTTTTTTTCTATTTATTGGTTTTTTTTCTATATTTTTTTTGGCTCTCTTGTTGTTTATGTATCACAGAATTAGCCGTTTCTATACTAATAGACAAAATGTTGTTTTTGTTTTCTTCTTCATAAGTGTTTTTCTATACTTACTTTCTTTTTCTCTAACAGGAACTTTTATGCCATTACAATGTGTTATTTTTGTTCCTTTTTTAAGTTTTATCGTATCATATATGTTTTTTATTTTTAAAGAAAAATGGAAAGAAAATATGTTTATTATATCTTTTTTATTATTGATACCTACATTAGGATATTTTAATAAAGAAGAACTAATTTTTTTTTCACACTTGGTAAAAAAGGATTCTTATAAAGTACAACAAAATCCAAATACACTTATTCTACAAGGAAAAAGAATATGGGTTATTGGGGATGATATAAATTATTATTCTCATTCATTCTTGTCAATGCCCTACATTCACTGGAGATTAAGTAAAGATCACTTAGAAAAACTGGAAGAAAAAAAAAACATAATATATTTGTATACTGCTTTCAAAAAATCCCCTCCCGATATAATTATAGATACAAAACAAATTCTTCCCATTATTTTTGACAAAATACCTTCTATATCTTTTTTATATCAATGGGATACTGTATCTGGCTACTATATACTCAAAGATCCTCATAGAAAAGATTGAATTTTATTTGGAATCTATAGTTTGTTATGGTCAAAATGAAAGTTTTATAATACATACGTTTCAAAATGTTTTTTGAAACCAGTTTGTTATCCATTCATAGATATCATAAACTCTTGATTGTTTTGAGTGTATTGCATCTTTTTTAAAAGATGTTCTATTGCTTCTTGTGAGTTCATATCAGCCATAGATTTTCGTAATATCCACATAAGATTGAGTTCTTTATCATTTATCAAAAGGTCTTCTCTTCGGGTTCCTGAATTAGGAACATCAATAGCTGGGTATATTCTTTTATTAGCAAGTTTTCTATCCAATTGGAGCTCCATATTTCCTGTTCCTTTAAATTCTTCAAAGATTACTTCGTCCATTTTAGAACCTGTTTCTATCAGTGCTGTGGCGATGATGGTGAGCGAACCACCATTTTCTACATTTCTTGCCGCACCAAAGAATCTTTTTGGTTTATGGAGGGCATTTGCATCTACTCCGCCAGAAAGTATTTTTCCTGATGAGGGAACAACGGTGTTATAAGCACGTGCTAATCGGGTAATAGAATCTAATAGAATCACTACATCGTGACCACATTCTACCATTCTTTTTGCTTTTTCTAATACCATACTTGCTATTTTTACATGTCTTTCTGCTTGTTCATCAAAGGTAGAAGATATAACTTCTGCTTTTACACTTCTTTGCATATCGGTTACTTCCTCCGGTCTTTCGTCTATAAGCAGTATGATAAGATATATTTCAGGGTGATTTTTAGAAATAGCATTTGCTATTTGTTTTAAAAGAACTGTTTTACCTGTTTTGGGCTGTGCTACTATCATTCCTCTTTGTCCTTTCCCTATTGGTGCAAAAAGGTCTAATATGCGAGTAGAGTAGTTATCTGCTGTGGTGCTTAATTTTATTTTTTGATTTGGAAATAGAGGGGTTAGATGTTCAAAAGAAATCCTGTCTCGAACTTCTTCGGGTGTCTTTCCATTGATATATTCTACTCGTAAAAGAGAAAAATATTTTTCATTCTCTTTTGGAAGTCGTATAGGACCTACTACTGTATCACCTGTTTTTAAACCAAATAGTTTAACTTGTGTTTGAGAAACATAGACATCATCGGGACTTGATAAATAATTATAATCTGATGAGCGTAAAAAACCATATCCGTCTGTATGTATTTCTATGGTTCCTTCACCATTCACTAAACCGTCTAACTCTTTTAATTCTTTTGTGGGTTCTTGATTTTTTTTTACTTCATTTTTTTGAGTGTTGTCATTATGTTTTACAGGTTCTTCTTTTTTGGGGGTAGCAGGAGGGGGAGAATTTTTTGATGCTGTTTGTTTGGGGGCATCATGAGATGGTTTTATTTCGGTGTTTTTATTTTGTGAAACAATATTAGTATTTTCTATGTAAGCATTTGCCATAGTATGCAAATCTATGTCTATAGACCGAACTACATCATTGGCATTAATATTATCTACACTTTTTACTGCTACTACTTCTTTTTTAGAATTATTGAGAGTGGCTTCATTTGTTCTTTCCCTTGGTTTATTATTGCTATTTTGGGCTTGTGGGTTTGGTTTATTATTTCTATTTTGATTATTATGAGGTTGGTTATTGGCATTTGTCTTGTCTTTATTTTGTTGAGGGGGAGGGTTTTTATCTATATTTACAGGTTTTTTTTCTGTATTTTGATTTTGTGATGGACGAGTTGGAGCGATATTTGGTGTGTTAGCTGGTTCTGTAGATTTTTCGGGAGTATTTTGTTTTGTTAATTCTTTTTTTCGAATACTAAATTTTCTCAGTTCTGTTTCTGAGAGATGAGATTGGAAATCTAATATCTTATAAATAAGATCTTTTTTTTGGAAATTCTTGTATTCTTGCATTCCTAAATCTTTTGCTACGTCTTTCATGACTGCGTATTCCATTTCTTCTAATTCTTCAATATTATACATAGTAAGTTTTTAATGATAAATTTAATAATTGATTTTATGATTGATTGTAATAAAAAGAGAGATGATTTTTGTTTTTGAAAACTTGAGAGAATGGTTCATTGTAAAAAAGCAATATATATTTTTTTTAATTTTTTCTTGTTTTTTGTAAAAACACGTTTTTTTTTGCACACAAAATATGCAATTATACAATTTTACACTCGCCAAATCCAATATTCCCACTTATAGTAAGTGAAGCAGTGGTTATCGGTGAGTGTTTTACTTGTATATTTTCAAAATTTCCCAAAACTGTTGTTACCTCGGGATGAACTTTCCAATCTGATGGAACTTGTATTTTTAAATCTCCAAAAATTATCGTAATTTTGAGATTCACAACATCGGAATCTATTTTACAAGTAGAGAGATCTATTTTAGCGCTTCCAAATAATACAAAAACTTCTCCCCCTTTGAAATGCTCCGTCTGTATTGTATTTTTAGAAGAGCCAAAAATACAACTCTGCTCTATAACATCTGTGTTGGTAGGCGCTAAATATGTTTTTACTTTTTCTTTTGTAAAATAAGAAGTATTTTTGAATAAAAAACTAACCCCTATAAGTATTAAAAACAGAGGCCACATATTCCATATACGTAGGTCAAAATAATCCATACTTACAAAGGTTATTCCTATAGAGGTCAATAAAAAGCCCGATGACCTGTTCCCAGTAATGATATAAAACACTCCTATCCCAATAAGTATAGATTCCCATCTATAAACATACCATGGTATTTCAAAAGAAATAATATCATTCACTTGTAAAAAAAAGAAAGCCCCGGCTAAAATAAGGAGGACTCCTGTTGTTATTTTCTTTTTGCTGCTTGATGCATTCATTGTTTTTTAATTATTAATATGAGTAATGGATTGTAATTGAGAAAAAAAATCTTTATAGTTTTCTATTTGTTTAAATCTGTCTATTTGCTTCGGGAGTGCGTCTTCTTGGCAATATCTTTTCAAAACACCAATATCTGTATCCCATTTATAACCGTTAAAAAATTCTATACCCTTGTGGTCCCGTGCTTTATAAAGTGATTTTGTGTTATACGCTGTTCCTAAATACACATATTTCAAAGTATTATCTTTTGCCCAACGTATAACTCGCCACATCATCCACTTCCCTAAGGAATATTCTTTCATATATTTCGTATCAAAAAAAGAAAACCAATAATGAACCATATCTTGTTCTAAAACAGCATACACATAACCTATTTTTTTTTTCTCTTGATGCGAATAAAACACAAAAAAATGACTTCCTATGCCTTTTTGTAAAATATAATGAAACCTTTCTTGACTCATATTCTCTTCTCCAATTCTTTCTTGAATATATTCAGCACAGAATGTTTGAAAAGACGGCTCTTCAATATCCATATCTTCTTTTTTTATGAGTGATAATTCTATATCTAATAGACGAATACTGCGATCTATTCGTCTATTTTCAGAAGTATCCTCAAAATTTTTCAAATCCACTCTCACGCTCCTCGCAAGATAAAATATATCTTCCCCTATAGCAGTAGTATTGCTATAAGGCAAAAAACCTCTTTCGTAAATATCAGGAAGTTCTCCTTGCGATTCTTTCAAACAGTATATTGTATAATTAAATGTATAGGTCCTATAATCAACAATACTCTCCGAATAAAATACTTTCATTGATTCATCTTTTAATGTTATTTCTAAAAATTAAATTGTATTGCTTTAAAATGGAATTAATTCCGAACGAACTCAAGTTAATTCCAAATCTACTCGGTGGTCTCCCAAAGAACCTATAATAAAGGTGTTTGTAATTCTATACATTCTATTTTGTATAAAAAGGTTTGTAAACATCCATCGTTAAAATTATTCTTTTATTTATTCAGTCAAATAATGTATTTATTGTTTCTAACAATTCTCTTGATGGGTTATTATTTTTTGGTTGAAATTTGCTAATATAAGAGCTATTTTCTTTCTGTTCTTTACATGTTTTATTTACAAAATGCTTGCTTATTTATTCTTGCTCTTTTCTTTTTCATAAGTTTCTAATCTATCAAGAGAAATACTAATATATTTGAGAGTTAAGTATAGATAGGAATGTTTTTTTGAAATTTGTTATATAAAAGTAATCTAAAAACCACTAAATTTAAATTTTTTAATAGTATAAGTTATTGAATATTAATTAGTTTAAAAATTTAATTTTTATAAAATTGCAGTTTTTAGAGGTTACCATAAATAATTTTTTTAAAATCTATCTCTATTTAACACTCTCACACCTCTCACATTTTTTACTAACCAACCTTTATTTTTTTTATCCTTTATTGTAAGGTGGTGAAGTGACTCCTAAATCAACAGAATTACTTGGTAATTCTTGTAATTTTTCTATCGTATTATTACGAAATATTGTATTTAGAAAATCTTTCATTCTTTCTCCATGATAAGAGAACGGGGCATCATTCGTTTTTTCTATATATTTCCCCGCCTGATGATTCATGTAAAAATACTTTTGTAGGGCTTCCTTTGTATAAAATATCTGATAAGGTGCTCGCTTCAGCGGATATCTCGTCTTGCACGGTTATTTTTATATCGGAGCCACTGCTTGATTCCAGTTCTGCTTTCTGAGATATGAGATTAAATCCCGATACATGAGATGCTGAGGATGCTTTTATATATACATTTTTTGATTTTCCTGAAATTTTTATAGTAGCCCCATAACTTGCGTATATTTTGAGATAATCTACTCGCACCTCTGCTATAATATCACTTCCCGAAGAAATTTCTATTCTCATATCATCCCCTTTGAGAATAGATTCGCACTCCACAAAGGATTTTTCTGAAGCATTTAGATAATCTAAAGAGGTATAAGTGAGCCGAACAAATACTTCTTTGTTTGCTAAATTCTTGAAAACATCCCAATCCCACCCTTGAAAATAGATATAAAGAGTTCCACTTCGGACTTCTGTTATTACATCGTGTAGTAATTCTCGTTTGCCTTCCAAAAATAGAGAATTACTATTGCCTTGCTTCATACTTATAGATATTCCATGGCTTACTTTTATTCCTCTAAAGACCCCTACTTTTCTTTCTTCTTCTATTCTTTGGGAAAAAAGGGTATAGGAAATAAAAATGAGTAGTACTGTGAGAAAAAAAACGAGTATGTTTTTTGGATAAAATAAATATATCATAGTATTGAAAAAATAAATTTTAAATGTGTGTTATTTTTCTTGTTTAGAAACGAAGGGAAGTTTCAACAAAAAGAATTTACCTATTATTTATCATTCTAAAAGAAGGTTGGATACTTTTTCTGCTACTAAGGAACCAATAGCTACTCCCATACCTGACAATCTCGCCCCTACCACTATGTTTTCTTCTATTTTTTTTATGATAGGTTCTTTCTCACTTCCAAAAGCCATTATCCCTGACCATACTTGTTCTATTTCAAATGTGTTTTCAGGGATTATTATTTCTGTAAGTAACTGGGTAAGTTTTTTTAAAATAAAAGCATTTATACCAAATTCTGTAGTGGTTTCTGTCTCAAAATCCATATTTCTCCCTCCTCCTAATAAAATTCTGTCTTCTACATTTCTAAAATAAAAATATCCCTCATCTATATGAAAAGTCCCCTTTGTTTTCAGATTCTGTATAGGTTTCGTAATAAGAACTATGCCTCTTCCAGGTACTATATCTATATCTTTGAATATTTTTTTAGTAAAGGCATTGGTGCAAAAAGCGACTTTATGAGCAATAAGAGAGAGAGTTTGAATTTGCGAGGTAATATTCAAGAGAACACGATTATTTTGGACTGTATAATCTGTAACAGAAGCTCCTGTAAAAATAGATATTCCCATTTTTGTGGCTTTGGAAACAAGAGTATACATCATTTTTCCGCTGTGGAGTTGTGCTTCTAAAGGATTTGCGATGATCGTCTTTATGTGTTTTTGTGAGAATCCAAAATGAGATATGAATGCTTTATTTTCGGTAAAAACATTTGTTTTGAAATAGGGAAAAAGTAACTGATTTATGTAATCTAAAGAATGCAAACATCCTATTTCTTTTTCTGTAATCAGTTCATATCCTCCATTTTGTTGGAAATCCATAGTATTATCGGCTACTCTAGATCGGAGTTTTTGTAGACCTTCCCACCTTGCAATAACTAAATTCAAACATTTTTCTTCTCCCATTTTTTTTATATCTGATAGAAGCTCTGTCACACTTCCAAAACATGCGAATCCTGCATTTTTAGTGCTTGCTCCCAAAGGAAATATACCTCTTTCTAAAATCAAAATCTTTGAAAGAGGATGTTTTTCTTTTATATTAATGGCAGTATTGAGACCCACTATTCCTGACCCTACTATTATATAATCCCATTCTTGTAATGTATCTTTTTCCCAAAAACTTAGCATTTATCTTACTGTTTTAAGTATTGTATCTATTCGTTCCCAAGAGTCATTTTTTGCTTTCAGATTTTCTATGGCAGAGTTTATTTCCTCTCCTGTTCTCATAAAACCATGTCCCGCACCTTTATAGATGATAGGTTCATAAAATTTGCTAAAAGAATACATAAGTTTTTTTGTTTCGGCTATGGTAGCATTCACTCTGTTATCATTTTCTCCATAAAAACCATATATTTTTGTGCGAATTTTAGAAATTTCTTCTGCTGAAGTTGGAGCAGTACCATAAAAAACCAAAACCGATTCTATATTTTCCTCATTTGTAGCGAATCTAAATGCTTGACTCCCACCCCAACAATAACCAACAACGATTATCTTTCCGTTAAAAGATGGAATTTTTGTTGCATATTCATATATTGCTTTGATAGATTCTGTTACTTTTTCGGGTTTCAAAGCATATATTGCATCCCTTGCTTCATCTTGGTTTTTAAAATCACTCGTATTTCCACCATTTGGGGCAAAACCAGAAAGTAAATCAGGACATATACTTATACACCCTTTTTCAGCAAAAACATCCCCAATGCCCCTTACCCAATCTGTAAGCCCTCTGTTTTCATGAATAATTATTACTACAGGAGCGGCTTTTTTTACTTCGGGATATACAATAAAGCTTTTTATAGAACGTTCTTTTACTGCTACATTTACCCATTCTTGATGTCTTGGTGATTTTTCCAAACGAACATTCTCATTTGGATATTGTGCATAAACACTAGTATAAAAAGTACTTACTAAAAAAAATAGATTTTTAATCATGGTAATACATTGTTTTGTGATATTTTATTTTGATAAGAATAATAAAAACGAATTGATAGAATAGTTATGGGTAAAAATTAGTTAATAAATATTTCTTCAGTAGGATATCTATACTTAAGTGTTTTTACTTTTTTAACAAAGGCAACTAAAAGAGTTATAGAGCCGACTCTTCCTAAAAACATAAGAATAATAATAATAAATTTACTTGCAGTGCTTAACTTTTGCGTAATTCCCATACTTAAACCTACTGTTCCATAAGCGGAAAAACTTTCAAAACATACTTTGACGAAAGGAAGTTCGGGGTCAAAGAGTAAAATAAAAAATACAGCAGTGCCGATGATAAGTAAAGAAATAATTATGATAGAAAACGCCTTTGTGTTTGTTGCGTACGGTATTTCTCTTTTAGAAAATTCGATTCTATCTTTCCCTTGTAATATATTAAATAAATTAAGTATACAAATAAAAAAAGTGCTTGTTTTTATTCCTCCACCTGTTGAACCAGGAGAAGCTCCTATCCACATTAAAAGTATAATAATCATAACTGTAGAATTGTGAACTAACCCAAAATCTATAGTATTAAATCCTGCGGTTCTCGGTGTCACAGAAGAAAAAAATGAGATTACTATTTTTCCATACAGAGTATGCTCTGTAAGTGTATTGTTATATTCCAACATAAACACCATAAGAGTGCCAAAAGCAAGTAAAATACCCGTGCTTATCAAAACTATTTTAGAACCCATGTTTATATTATATAAAACAATAGTATTAGAATTAGTATTTGTTTTTAAAAAATTACGATTATATATCTTGAAAAAAAACTTTTTATCAAAAAGAATATATGTGTTTTTGACAATGAGATTTTTGAGATATATAAGAATATTAAAAATAACGGTATACCCTAATCCTCCTAATATTATCAAGACAGCTATAACTATGTGAATACCATATAGATAGCGTATTTTTATATCATAAAGACCATCTGTATAAGTAGAAAATCCCGCATTACAAAACGCAGAAATAGAATGAAAGAAAGAGAAAAAAACTCTTTGGAATAAAGATGGCATAAGCGAAGAATCTAATTGAATAAAAATCAAAAATGCTCCCAAAATTTCTATCCCTAGGGTAAATAACATTACCATATGTAAGATCCCTACTACTTCATTGAGTTTATTTGCATTGGTAACATCTTTTACAAATATTCTATTATGAAAGGAAAAACCATCTTTGAAGAACAAAGCTAAAAAACTGGTAAAAGTAAGTATCCCAATTCCTCCTAATTGTATCAGTATTAATAAAAAAACATACCCCATAAGAGTAAAAGAAGTTCCTTGATCTATTGTAGAAAGACCTGTTACACAAACAGCACTTGTAGAAATAAATAATGCATCTATTGCACTAATGCCATTTCTAGTAGAACCGGGTATCATCAATAAACAAGTCCCTAAAAGGATCATTCCTAAAAAACTAATAATAAATAAGGTAGCGGGACTATGTATTTTTTTATATAATACACTAATGCGACGAGATAATTCTAATAAAAAAATAACAAGAAAGAGCCATATAAGGGTAGTTTCTTTTATAAGAAAAGATAAAGAAGGGATTGTTTCAGAAAAATGTGGAATAACAAAAAATAAAACAATAAAAAAAAGAAAAAAACCCGTCAAGGATTGAAATATAAGAACGATTATTTTCTTCTTTTTGGTTCTTTTAGGTTTTTCTAATAACATTTTTAAAATACCACAACCGAAAAGCGTTAATACACAAACAGATAAAAGAGAACGTAGTAAATATATTTCTTGAATATTAGAACGACTAAACCCTAAATCCGATAAAATTATAAGAATCCCAAAACCACTCGTAACCAGAATTACTATACTAATAATACGTAAAAAATTATTCATCTGTCATTCAATCTAATAAGGAAAGGCATCTTTCTATTTTTATCCGAGAAACTTTCTATACCCCAAAAAATTGTTTTTTTTATCTCTCTTGTTTTGGAATAGTTCTAAAATAAAAATAGATGAAAATAAACATATTAAAAAAGTTTCTTTTGTAAGAAAAGAGAAGAATGGGAATTTTTCAGAAAGAATAGGAAATGAGAAAAATACAATAATTTGTAGCAATAAAAAAATAATACCTATTTCAAATATAAAAAACATATTTGAATATTCTTTTATCTTTTCTATTTTTAATACTATTGATATTTTTAAAATAGTACATCCTAAAAGAATTGTTATGATAAGGGAAACAAGTGAACGTAAAAAATACTTTTCTTGTATATTAAATGTTTCACTCATTCCAAAATAAATCACAAGTAAACATATTCCAATACTATTGGATACAATAATTACCTTGCTTACATTACCTAAAAAACTACTCATTGTTTTAATTTTTATCTAACTAGTATAAAAAGGAAAATTGATTTCCTACCAAGGTTTAAAAAAACACATCTATCTGTTTTACTTTCACAAATCTAAACATTTTATAAAATAAAACAAACAATCCTATAAAAGTATATAAAAAATATAATAATTACAAGGATATTTTATGTTTTTTATGACGATATACGGTGAAAAAATATAATCCAGAAGAAATAATTTATTCTGCGGTTAATAACCAGAGTTTTATGGTATTATCTAAACTTCCACTTGCAATATACTTGGAGTTGGGAGATACTGCAACAGCTTCTATAGGCCCATCGTGTTTTTCGTAGGTATTAAGGTATTTACAACCATTTTCGGATATATCATAGAGTAGAACTTTACGATTTGTGTTTGCTACGAGATAGTTCCCATTGGGAGAAATCTTTGCTACATCTACATCATTGGAATGTCTCACAAAATTACACTTCACTTCAGGTGACGAATATTTCCTTATTCTCCACATTTGTAAATTTGTTTTTATATTTTCTTCTCCTACAAAAAAATCTACTACTTTTGAACCCGAATGTGGATTTCCTGCAAATGTTATTATAAAATCAGGATTAGAAGTAAAGCCAAGATAACCCACTAACCCTTTCCCGTCAAAGGGAAAAGTTTGCATTATTACACTTGTTTCTGCATTCCAAAGTATAACATTATTTTTATCTCCACCTGATTCTGCGGATACTACTGTTTTCCCATCGGGGGAAATACTTATTGCTACAATAATATCAGAATGAAGACGCTCTGTTGTATTATACGTTTTTATTTTCTCACCTGTTTCTATATCCCATTTATAAATTTCAGAACGAGAATTGGTAGATCGAGAATCATTCTTTTTTTTTGAGAAAACACTACTAAATTCGGTTCTCGTAGTAACCTTTTTTTTCTCATCTTCTGTCATCACATCGGTTCCTCCTCCGCTTAAAAAAGTTTTTCCATCAGGAAAGAAAGCAAAAGTTTTCACTGATGAAAGACATGAAAAAGTTCGCACTGAGTTTTCTCCATTTATATCCCACAGCTTCAAAGTATGGTCATCACTAGCACTTAATACATATTTACCATCTTTGGTAAACTCTAAAGCAGTTATAGTTTCGGAATGTTCAGTGAAAATCTTTACCTGCAAACCTGTAGTAATATCCCATACTCTTATGGTTTTATCTGTACTGCCGCTGACAATAAAATTATTATCAGGTGAAAAACAAAGAGCAGTAATACCATTAGTATGTCCTACAAGTGTTTTTTGTGATATATCTTTTTGTGCTTCTGCACGTATGTAAAAAATACATATACAAACAATAAAAAGAATTGTTTTACGCATCATTATTTTTTTGAGTTTTAGATTAGTTAAATAGTTTTTGAAAAAACACATAATAAGATAATTTTTATATGTTTTTCTTTTTTCTAAAAATTATACCATTATTTACAATAAAATTAGATAATTTTGCGTCTAATTTGAGTTTCATATTCAAATATAGAAGCAATGATTTCAATAATAGACTCACCTTACCCAAAAATATAATAAAATTTCATGCCTTTTCTTGCCCTGTAAGGTTCATAATTTTTTATTTTTCCAATTGTTCACACCTCAAAATGTTTTTGTTTCGGTGCTACACACCTTTTGATTGTGTTGTTGTTTCTACAAATTACTACAGTGCTACGCTCTTAAAAAGCAACGTAGTGGCGAAATATTTGTAGAAACAACATACAAATCAAAAAGTGCATAGTCTCGAAATATTTGTAGAACACAAAACAACTATAAAATTCCGACTCCCCTTCTTTTTTTAGCTCCCCCAGCCCCTCCAAAGGAGGGATTTTAATAAATTTGCAACCGCTCCTTTCAAAAAATGCTTAGATAATCTAAATTCCTCTCAGTTTCTTGTAAATAATCTTAATCTTTTAAAACAAGATGTCTCTTTTTTGAAAATAGATTAAAAAATATCAGGGAATTTTGCATTTCCATCTGTATCCTATTCCCTTTCCCAAATTTTTTTATGTTGTAATCAAAGATTCGATTTAATAAATGGGAGATTATGGCTAATGGATTAGGGATTCGGGTTAGTGAATCGGATACAGTGAGATGGTCATCAGAGATTATAATATAATTTGTTAAAGAAATAAAAATTTCGTAGTTAGATAGTGTTTTTTTTAATCTTTTTTTGTTTTTTTAATATTATTTTGTTAAAATTATACTACATTGTTCTTTTCGTAATACTATTCTTTTAAATTTTATTCTTTTTATGAATACATATAAAAAAATTCAAACCCTTGGTCTCGTTATTTTTGTGGTAGGTTTTTTCTCATTTCTTATTTCATTTTTTCTTGCAGATTATACCATAACCTCCGCAACATTACAACAATACATTACCAATCAAGAGCATATTTCTATTATTACAGAAAAAAAACCGAGTATTTTTAACAATACCTACGCTACAAATTTTGAATTTGTTTCTGATATAAAAAATATAATAGATATTATAAATAAAAAACAAACCGATGTCTATGGCATATCTCCAAAAGAAATAGATAATGTGGTAAAAAGGATAGAAACCTTTCCCTCTGTTTTTAGAATAAATATGATAGATTCTGTATTACAAGAAACAAATTCTCTTTCGGACTTCAAAAAAAGCACATTTAAATCTTATGCGAGTTGGCTGGATGCAAAAACTTTTAATTCACCCGAAGATCTAACAAATAATCTTTCTAAAGTAACAGATGATATAAAAAAATATGCTATAATATCCGAAAAAGGTATTGATAGTTACAAAGCGAAAGGGTTGTATTTTCAAATTACTAAAGCCGCTACCCTCAGCCCTGTAAAGACATATCCAAATGTATTTTTATTCCTCTGTTTTATACTGCCATTAATAGGGGCATTTTTATATATACTTCCAATATATAAGATAGAAGTACCAGGAATACGAAATAAAAATATTTTTCGTAATGCTATGAAAAATAAGGGATGGTTAGGTATTTTTACAGGGACATTTCTCATTGTTTTTTATGTACTGCTTTATTTTTTCCCTGAATATATGACCCAATGGGTTGTAATGGTAGATCCTATAAGCTTTTTTCTCAAACAACAGCCCGCAAGTAATTTTTTTCTCTACGGATTCATTTATACACTTTGTATTTTAGTAATGGGTGTGAGAATGTTTATACGTTATAGACATAGTAATTATCAAATACTCAGAACGGCTTCTGTTATATTTTTTCAAACATGTTTTGCTTTCCTTATCCCTGAAATATTAACCCGACTCAATAAACCATCTATTGATTTCAAAAATATATGGCCCCTTGATTACAGTTTCTTTTTTGAATACCGTATAGATCATCTTTTAGAAAGTGGAAATTTAGGATTATTTATGCTCTTTTGGGGAATAATACTTATTGTTATAGGAGTTCCGGTTTTAGTATATTTTTTTGGAAAAAGATGGTACTGTTCGTGGGTTTGTGGATGCGGAGGACTAGCAGAGACCTTAGGCGACCCTTATCGTCAATTATCTAATAAATCATTAGGTGCATGGAAAATAGAAAGAATCCTGATTCATAGTGTTTTAGTATTTGCTGTAGTAATGACCGCCTCCGTTGTCTATACGTATTTTTCGGGTGACTCATGGTTTTTCTTTGTGGATAGTTACAAAATAAGAGAAGTATATGGAGCATTTATAGGTGCTGGTTTTGCGGGAGTTGTAGGAACAGGATTCTACCCACTTATGGGAAATAGAGTATGGTGTAGATTTGGATGCCCTCTAGCAGCATATTTAGGAATAGTACAAAGATTTAAGAGCCGATTCCGTATTACTACTAACGGGGGGCAATGTATCAGTTGTGGAAATTGCTCTACTTATTGTGAAATGGGAATAGACGTGAGATGGTATGCCCAAAGAGGACAAAATATAATAAGATCTTCTTGCGTAGGATGTGGTGTATGCTCCTCTGTTTGCCCTAGAGGCGTTTTGAATCTAGAAGTAAAAAATGAAAAAGGCCGTTTTGGGAAGAAGCCATCGCTCACAATCGCACCCGTACCTATTACAAAATCATAACAAAAAAAATATTCTATCTCATATCTCAAAATAAAACATATTTTTAAACATTTTTTAGAGTAAATTACAAAATATGTAGTAAATAATAAAAAAGTATTATTTTGCTACTTGTTCACAAATACATAATGGAAATAACCACAATGAAAACAAACAATATAAACGAACTACAAAAAATATCCTCACAGGTGAGAAGAGATATAGTAAGAATGGTGCATAAAGCACAGTCAGGACATCCTGGCGGTTCTTTAGGATGTACAGATTTTATGGTAGCATTATATTTTCATATTATGAATTATCATATCCCTTTTGATATGAATGGGGAAGGAGAAGATTTATTTTTTCTATCCAATGGACATATATCTCCTGTTTGGTATAGCGTTTTAGCAAGAAGTGGACATTTTGATATATCAGAATTACATACCTTTAGACATATAAATAGTAGATTACAAGGACACCCAACACCAGAAGAACACCTCCCTGGTATTCGTATAGCAAGTGGCTCTTTGGGGCAAGGATTATCTGTAGCCATAGGAGCAGCACAAACTAAAAAACTCAACAAAGATACCAGTATAGTATATGTACTTATGGGAGATGGAGAACAACAAGAAGGACAAATTTGGGAAGCAGTTCTTTATGCCGCCCATAATAAAATAGATAATGTTATCGCTACAATAGACTGTAATGGACAACAAATAGATGGTCCCGTAGATACCATAAACAGTTTAGGAAATCTGCGAGCAAAATATGAAGCATTCGGTTGGAAAGTAATAGAAACACACGGCAATAATATAGAAAATATAGTAGAAGAATTAAAAAAAGCAAAAAATCTTTTAGGAAAGGGTATCCCCCTGATAAATTTAATGAAAACAGAAATGGGATATGGAGTAGATTATATGATGGGAAGCCATAAATGGCACGGGGTAGCCCCAAATAATGAAGAACTCCAAAAAGCATTAGCACAAATTCCTGAAACTTTGGGAGATTTTTAAAACATGGGGTCGACAGGTTTTGACAGTAGAGTAATGATGTATTGGCATGTCGGGTGAGGAATGTACATCCGTGATAAATTCGTTCACAATAGTAATTGGCGAAAATAACTACGCCATGGCTGCTTAATATTACCTAAAAAGTAATACTGCTGAAAAAGTAAAACTCGTAGTAGGGTTTCTTGCCACATCTCTCAACGTTCTTTTTTACCGACGTTGGTTAGAGGTGTCATACAGGTAAAAATAGCTTCCTTGTGGTTACTTCAACGATGCGAAATCTTACGTAAATCGTCAATAAATAAGTTGTTATTTACAAGTTTATTGATTAAACAAATAAATAACTAAACATGTAGGCAATCCATACTTTACCTTATTTGGACGGCGGTTCGAATCCGCCCGACTCCACTTATTTATTATATGTAATGAAATATTCTAAAAAAACACTTTCTACACTAGAAGACATACTCAGCGAATCCGAATTCTCCCTAAGATATGAAAAAGGAAATTTTCAATCAGGATACTGTATTGTAAAAGAACACAAGGTAATCATAATAAATAAATATTTCCCCGTAGACGGTAAAATAAATGCCTTATTAGAAATAATAAAGAATATAGAAATAGAATTCAAACTACTATCAAAAAAAAACCAAGAATTCTATTTAGATATTATTCAATAACCCTATAGCTTTTCACCAATAAAAATAATAAGTACAATCAGTTTTATCAGTATGTTAAATTGATACTTAAAAAAGAAAATAGCACACTAATTGAACTGGTGCTAATCAGTTCAATTAGTGTGCTATTAACAATGGTAACTTCTTTATCTAAATAGTTACAAGTAATTTATTTTGAGATCATAGGTTTTTCCATATAATCCAATACCAAAGAACAGAACGCCTTCATACCTAATAGCATACCGCTATCATCTACATAAAAATCGGGCGTATGGTGAGAACTTACTGTTTTAGGATCAGTACCTTTTGGCATGCCTCCTAAAAAGAAAAACATACCAGGAACTTTTTCTTGAAAGTATGAAAAATCTTCGGCACCAGTACTTGCGTCCATACCCATTACATTTTCTTTCCCTGCAGCAGCTTCTAATGATGCCATCATCTTTTCCGTTAACCCTACGTGATTATAAGTAATGGGGTAACCTTTATCTATAGTTATTTCTGCTGTAGCTCCCATAGCTTCTGCTGTATTAGTTACTAGAACGTTCAATCTCTGTAATAAAGTTTCTTTCATTCCTTGATCCAAAGTCCTAATAGTTCCAACAAGGGTAACTTCTTCGGGGATAATATTACTTCTCACCCCACCATGAATACTACCAAAAGTAAGAACAGCCGCCGCTTTTACAAGTGGCATATTTCTACTTACAATCGTTTGAGAATTATTGATAATTTGAGCTGCTGTAACTACTGGATCTACGGAACTCCACGGCTGTGAACCGTGGGCTTGTCTTCCTTTTATTTTGATAGAAAAAGAATTAACAGCCGCCATTATTCCTTTTGTTTTACATCGAATGCTACCTACTTCTGTTTGAGAATTTATATGAAGTCCAAAAATAACATCTACTTTTGGGTTTTCCAATACTCCTTCTTTTACCATAAGTTCTGCACCGCCTTCTTCTCCGTTTGGAGCACCTTCTTCAGCAGGTTGAAATATAAATTTAACGCTCCCTTTGAGATCACCTTTTATTTGAGAAAGTATTTCTGCTACTCCCATTAAAATCGAAACGTGAGTATCATGTCCACATGCATGCATAACAGGAACTTCTTGTCCATTGTATTCTCCTTTTACTTGAGAAGCCCATGGAAGAGGAACACGTTCTAATACAGGAAGAGCATCCATATCTGCTCGTAGAGCTACTACTGGACCAGGCTTCCCACCTTTTAATAAACCTACAACACCAGTTTTCGCAGAACGAGATACTTCTAATCCTAAACTTTTGAGGTGTTTTTCTATTTTCTCCTGAGTTCTAAACTCCCTATTACTGAGTTCTGGATTTTGATGGATATCATGCCTCCAATCAATAACCTTAGATTCTATCCCCTGAGCAATGGAATACGTTTTTTCTTTTAACTTATCCGAAGCAGATGGGGTAGGTCCAAAATTACTTAATCCTAAAAACAGTATACATCCAATACCTATTATAAAAATATTGGTACTATTTGTTTTTTGTAACATAGTTATATTTGATTTGTAAAATTGAATTTATATAATGAATAAAAATTTATATAATAAATAAATATAATGAATACATAATTATTTTTTGGGACGAAGTTTTCTTACTTGTGATCCCGTTTGCCACATCTCAGAATTTTTAATGGCATCTAATTCTTCCTGTAATTTTACTCTATAATCAGCTTTTCTATTTGCTTCTATGGTAATTTTTGCTTCGTTTCCCGTTACAACACTCTCATAGAGTTGTTCAAAAACAGGAGTAACAGCATCCCTAAATTTTCCTTTCCAATCTAAGGCTCCTCTTTGTGCAGTAGTAGAGCAATTTGCATACATCCAATCCATTCCGTTTTCAGCTACTAATTTTATTAAAGATTCAGTTAATTCTTCTACTGTTTCATTAAATGCTTCGGATGGAGAATGCCCTTTTTTTCTCAAAAGATTATACTGTGCTTCTAAAATACCTGCAAGTGCTCCCATTAAAGTACCACGTTCCCCCGTTAAATCTGAAGTAACTTCCTTTAAAAAAGTAGTTTCAAAAAGATAACCCGAACCTACTGCTATTCCCATCGCAATTGCTTTTTCTCTCGCTCTCCCACTAGCATTTTGATGCACAGCAAAACTACTATTTAATCCCATTCCTTCTAAAAATAATCTCCTTAAACTGGTACCTGAACCTTTGGGAGCTACTAAAATAACATCTATATCCGGAGGAGGAACTATTCCCGTTTGTTGACTATAAGTAATGCCAAAACCATGAGAAAAATATAATGTTTTTCCTTTTGTGAGATGCTTTTTTACCACAGGCCATAAAGCAATTTGTCCCGCATCAGATAAAAGAAATTGTAAAACAGTTCCTTTTGCGCATGCTTCTTCTATATCAAAAAGATTTTTTCCTTCTATCCATCCGTCTTTGAGAGCTTTGTTCCAACTATTCGTATTTTTTCTCTGACCTACTATAACCTGAAAGCCATTATCTTTGAGGTTTAAACTCTGACCCGGTCCTTGAACTCCATATCCAATAACTGCAAGAACTTCTTTTTCCAAAGTTTGCTTAGCTTTTTGTAAAGAAAATTCTTCTCTCGTTACTACCTCTTCCTCAACACCACCAAAATTTATTTTTGCCATGTATATGTACCTTTTTGTACTGTTAATAATAATTGGTTGGTTAAAAGTTAATACTCTTCTTCATTGAAAAGAAAATCATCTTTAAAAGGATAGTCCTGCCATATATCTTCTATACTATCATATACTATCCCATCATCGTCTAATTCTTGTAAATTTTCTACTACCTCAGATGGGATTCCACTTCGAGTAGCATAGTCTATGAGTTCTTCTTTTGTTGCTGGCCATGGGGCATCTTCTAAATGAGAAGCCAGTTCTAGTGTCCAATACATCGTGTTTAAGGGTTTTAATTAATAATGTAAATAAAAATAAAAAAATTGTAGGTATAAATTTTTATATGATAAAGTAATTTCTGTGATATTCTGATTTCGTAATGCTCATTTTTTTCTAGATTACTTTGAGCCGAATCAGAAAAGTTACTTTTGATACGTTTATTTTATAATTTTGTAACTACTTGATTACCAATAGTTATAAAATTCAATATTTTTCTAAAAAATCTTTATATATATGAGAGGATCATCTGTATTGATAAAAAACATAAAATTATATTATTTTGAAATATGTTGTTTTTTTCTAAAAAATAATAGTAATTCTTGTATAGAATAATCCATTTTTTTTATTTTTACAATTTTTTATCAAAAAGATGATTTATTTTCCATTATCTGTTGAGAAAATGATATAAGTTCTTTTTCTTTAAAAATATCTGCCATAATTTGTATTCCAAAGGGTAATCCAGTATGATGCTCTCCTAATGGAAGAGAAATCGCAGGAATACCGCAAACGGATGCCTGTACCGTAAACAAATCTGCTAAATACATTTCCACAGGATTATTTGTCCTTTCTCCTTGTTTAAATGCAGGAGTTGGAGTAGTAGGTAAAATAATAAAGTCATATTTTTCTAATATCTTACGCGTAGCATCTCTTACTATACGTCTTGCTTTTAATGCTTGTATATAGTAAGTATCATTATAACTACTGCTTAAAACAAATGTTCCTAATAATATCCTCCTTTGTACCTCGTATCCAAACCCACTGCTTCTTGTTTTTTTATATAAATGCTCCAAACTATACTCTTCTAAGCTATATCCATACTTTACTCCATCATATCTTGCCAAATTGCTACTCGCTTCTGCAGTAGTAAGAATATAATAAATAGGTAACATATAATCTAAATAGGGAAAATGTACTTTTTCTACTTCATACCCTTTTATTTTTAAAGAATCTATAATTTGCATAGTGCGATTTTTAATATCTCTATCTAAGCCAGAAGAATATATAGTTTCTTCTATATAAGCAATTCGTTTTTTAGTAATAGGGGATAAATCTGTATACATTTCTCTTTCTTTTTTAGAACACGTAGCGTCATATTCATCTGAACCCGAAATTATTTCTAATACCAAAGCAGTGTCTTCAATCGTATGCGAAAATATACCTATTACATCAAAGGAACTTGCGTATGCAAGTAATCCATATCTAGAAACTCTCGAATAAGTTGGTTTTAGTCCGATAATTCCACAAAAAGATGCGGGCTGCCTTACCGAACCACCTGTATCTGTTCCTAATGCAACAAGCGACATATCTGCTTTTACTGCTACTGCTGATCCTCCTGAAGATCCTCCGGCTACATATTCTGAATGAATAGGATTTTTTACTGATCCGAAAATAGAACTTTCACTAGAAGAACCCATAGCAAATTCGTCACAATTCGTTCTTCCTATTATAATAGCATCTTCATCTAATAATCGTTGTACCGCTGTAGCAGTATAGGGAGAAATAAATCCTTCTAATATTTTAGAACCTGCCTGTAATCTATGACCTTCATAACAAAGAACATCTTTTATACTTATAACCATTCCTGCCAATCTTCCCGCTACATTGTGAGATAACTTTTCGTCAATAAGTTCTGCCTGCTGTAAAGATTCTATATCAAATACTTCTATAAAAGCATTCAAATGTTTTTTTTTCTCTATGGTAGAAAGATAATTTTGAACTATTTCTTTACAGGTGATAGTTTTATTTTTTAAAGCATCTTGTATCTTTGAAAAAGAATGAAATGTTTTCACACCTTTGGTTTTTCTTCGGTTTTCTCTTTTATATTTTCTTCTATTTCATTTTTTATATCCCGAGAAGCATCTTTAAATTCTCGTATCCCTTTTCCTATCCCACGCGCTAATTCGGGAATTTTTTTTGCACCAAAAAGCAATACAAATACTCCCAAAATTAAAATCACCTCCCAAGCTCCCAATCCCCCTAAAAATAATATTCCTTGCATTGTATTAATTGTATTATTTCAAAAATAAATTATTGACTCTTTATTTATTAACTTTTTTCAAAATTAGTTTTTTATTTCATTATTTTCGTTTTTTTATAATAAAAAACAAAAAATTACTTCTAATTATTAGAATAAATTGTTTTTATTTAAAAAAAAAACATACTTACATAAATATATTTTTAGAGTGAATTTGTAGCAATTAATTTTTAATTCCTGGTTCTTCATTTTTATTTTAAAGAATATTCAAATATAAATTATATTATTTTATAACTAAATTAAAAATTAAATAAATACATGATCAAATTAAATTTTTTAAAGAAGGCGATTTTTGCCTTGATTATGATAGGGAGTGTTTTATTTTCTGGATGTACTACAACTCCACCAGAACCAGTACCAACACAAACTATCGCACAGCTTTTGGCAGCTGATACTACTTTGAGCATTTTTACGAGTTATGTAACTGCAAATTCTACCTTAAAAGGATACATAGAAGGAACAGTTGCACATACAGTATTTGCTCCCAATAACGCTGCTTTTAGAACGTTAAAAGCAACTCTATCAGCAGATCTTTCCACTATACGAGAAGATGTAGTACTAACAGTATTAAATTTTCACTTTGCAAAAGATCAAAAGTTGTTTAATGATATATTAGGAAAAACAGTTACTACTTTACAGACAGAAAATTTAACTATTTCTGCAACAGGAACTGTAAGAGAAGGTGGATCTAATACTACGGTAAAAATCACTGATGCGAAAAAAGATATAAAAGCAACAAATGGAGTAGTACATGTAGTAGAAGCCATATTAATTCCTCCCGTAGCAGTATTTAGTCAGATTGGGTCTGTGTTAGGTTCTGTAGGTCAAGCTGTTTTTCTTGCAAAAGCGTTTGCAGATATTGCAGATATAATAAATCTTACCAATCCGAATGATTCTCTTAAAATAAAATTAGGCGCATCAAACACAAAGCCATATACTTGTTTTTTCCCTACCACTGTTCCTAACGATATTTTTGCTTTAGCCGCAGGTACTCAGAGTATAACAAAAGAGCAACTTTTAGCGAGTATAAAAACAAATTCTACAACTGCATCAGCATTTGTTAAAAATCACATATTCACAGGTTCTTTTACTTCTAAAAGTGGTACTAGCACAGCTGCAAACTTAGTAGCAGGTGCAAGATTAACAAATCTTAATGGAATAACTTTTACTGTATATAATCAAGGGAAGTCACAAACAAATCCTACGGGATACATTTTATCTACTGCAACAACTGAGGCAGGGCTACCAACAGCACAAAATTTCCCTATTCTAAGTTTTGACCAGTATTCGGGAGGAAATGGAAGCATTCTTCACGTAGGAATTATTATTTTGAGGCAGTAAATTGTACGTTTTATTGTAAATATTACAATAAATGCATTACAGAAAAAATATATTTTTAATATTTTTGTGAGTCCCTTGTTTTATCAAGGGACTCTTTTTTTTTCTTGAGATTTTTTACTTTGTCAGATAAGGAAATATTTATAACGGGGGGACTAAAATTACTTCTTCTTTTTCTACGATGACGGTTCCTGGTTTTCCTCCTTTTGCTTTTCTTACAAATTTTCGGGGGGTTACGGTTACGGGGCAAAGGGTTTCATTTTTTTTTTTTGAGTATTTTGCTGCTAATCCTGCAGCATATTCTATTACGGGTTGGGGGAAATTTTGTCCGGGTTTCCATTTTATAATTACATGGCTTCCGGGAGCATCTTTTACGTGGAGCCACATATCATTTTTATTTCCTGCTTGTGAAAGCAGTTTTTCATTGTTTTTTCCATTTGTGCCGACCCGTATTTCGTACCCCATTTTTTCGTATGCCCAATAATGTTTGTGTTCTAATTCTTTTTTTTTTGTTTCTAATGTTTCATGTATTTCACTAAATTCTTTTAGAACCTTCACATTTTCTATTCTTTCTATATCTGCTAATTTTTTTTGGAGATTTTCTTTTATTTCTGTTTTTTGTTTGATAGAGGTTTCCAGGTTTTCTACTTCTATGAATTGATTTTTATATTTTTTATAGAATAGTTCAGCATTTTTTTGAGGCGAGAGGAGTTTATTTAAGGGAATTTCTACTTCGGCATTTTGATAAAAGTTAAAAAGGGTAGCTTTTTCCATTCCTTTTTGGAGCTTATGTATATTTGCCATAAGGATATCAGCAAGTTCTTTGTAATTCTTTTGAGTGGCAAGGGTTTGCAATCTTTTTCTTTTTTCTTCTATGGAAATAGTATATTTACGAATGTTATTTGATATTTGGGATAGGAGTTTTTTTTTATTTTTGTTAAGATAGTGGTCTTTTATTAATTTTTGGACAAAGATATTATTGGCTTCTATTGCGGAATGGGATATAAAAGATTCTCCATTTGGTGGGAAGAGAGTCAACAGATTATTTTGTATATAAAACTGTTTTTTTTCAAATTCTTTGAGTAAGTATTGTATAAGTTTCCATTGTTGTTCTGTATCACTTGTGTAGTAATTTTGTTGTGAGAGATATCGTTCGCATTCTTTTCCTAAGGTTGGGAGAAAATTTTTTATTTCCCCATTGAGTTCTTGAAATCTTTCAAAAGAGAGAGGTAAATTTTTTTCTAAGCTTTTTGGGGTTAATAAAAGGTCTGTTTTTAGAATATTTTTAAAGAGATGTGGTATGTTGTTTTTATCATAAGCAATAATATTAGATACAGAGCCATGCATTTTAAATAAAAATGTAGATTCATTGTCTAATTCTAGGAGGAAAGATCTATCATTATATATGACGGAGCAGTTTTTTACGGTTCCATTTATTGCAAATGAGAAAATATCTTTTGTGTTTTTTTTTGCACGTATGACATTTTGAGGAAAAAGAATATAAGGCATCTCGGAGGTTACGGATACTTTTATATATTTTTCTTCTTTATTTTTTTTAAAGAGGAATATAAGTTCTTCTTTTTCTTGGCTGAAGCACTCTCGCAGTTGGAATCCTTCTAGAAATAATTTTATTTCTGGGCAGAGTGATTGAAAGAAATAGTAATTGAGATACATATTTATTAAGAATAAAAAAACCCTTCCTATAGAATAGAAAGGGTTTAATTACTGTATGTGTTTTTATTTGTGAAAAAATTGAAATCTACTACATCATACCTCCCATTCCTCCACCTGGAGGCATAGATGGTGCTTTATCTTCATCTACTTTGTCAGCGATAACACATTCGGTTGTGAGTAGAAGTGCTGCTATGGAAGCGGCATTTTCTATTGCAAGACGTGTTACTTTTGTAGGGTCTACTATTCCGGCTTTTATCATATTTTCATATTTATCGGTAGATGCATTGTATCCAAAGTCATCTTTTCCTTCTTTTACTTTATGAACTATGACAGATCCTTCACATCCTGCGTTTTCTACTATGGTTCTCAAAGGAGCTTCAAGTGCAAGTCGTATAATATTTACTCCTGTTTCTTGGTCTTCGTTTTCAGTTTTCAGAGATTTAAGAGATTCTATACTTCTGATGAAAGCAACTCCACCTCCTGCAACTACTCCTTCTTGGACGGCCGCTTTGGTTGCGTGAAGAGCATCATCTACTCTATCTTTTTTCTCTTTCATTTCTACTTCAGTAGCTGCTCCGATATATAAGATAGCCACTCCACCAGATAATTTAGCAAGACGTTCTTGTAATTTTTCTTTGTCGTAGTCAGAAGTAGTTGATTCTATCTGAGCTTTGATCTCGTTTACTCTTGCTTTTATATCAGCAGATTTTCCTGCGCCGTTTACTATGGTGGTGTTATCTTTATCTATGTTTATTTTTTCTGCTTTTCCTAAATAGTCTAAGGTAGCATGTTCTAATTTATATCCACGTTCTTCGGATATAAGAGTTCCTGCTGTAAGTATAGCAATATCTTCTAACATTGCCTTTCTTCTATCTCCGAATCCAGGTGCTTTTACAGCAGCTACTTTGAGAGAACCTCTTAATTTATTAACTACTAGGGTAGCAAGGGCTTCACCGTCTATGTCTTCACATATAATAAGAAGGGGTTTTCCTGTTTGTGCGGTTTGCTCTAAAATAGGAAGCATTTCTTTCATAGTACTAATTTTTTTATCGTATATGAGTATGTATGGGCTTTCTAGTTCCGCTTCCATTTTTTCAGAGTTTGTTACAAAATAAGGTGATACATATCCTCTATCAAATTGCATACCTTCTACTGTTTTTACCTCTGTTTCCGTTCCTCTTGCTTCTTCGACTGTTATTACTCCATCTTTTCCTACTTTATCCATTGCATCAGCAATCATTTTTCCGATGGAAGAATCGTTATTTGCAGATACAGTAGCTACCTGTTGTATTTCATTAGGTTTAGAGATAGCTTTAGATTGTTTTTTGAGGTCTGCTACTACAGCTGCGACTGCTTTATCTATTCCTCGTTTGATATCCATCGGATTAGCGCCTGCAGCTACGTTTTTAATTCCATGTTGGAAAATAGCTTGTGCTAATACAGTAGCAGTAGTAGTACCATCTCCTGCAGCATCAGCTGTTTTAGATGCTACTTCTTTTACTAATTGCGCTCCCATATTTTCTATAGGATCTTTTAGTTCTATTTCTTTTGCTACGGAAACTCCGTCTTTGGTCACACTCGGTGCTCCAAATTTTTTCCCAATAATAACATTACGTCCTTTTGGACCTAGTGTTACTTTTACTGCGTTTGAAAGGCTATCTACTCCTTTTTTTAATTTATCCCTTGCGTCAGTGCTAAAAAATATTTCTTTTGCCATAATAATTAAATTTGTTTATTTAGTTTTTGTTAAAAAATTAAGTTGTAACTTTAACGTTTAAATAACGCCAAATATATCAGATTCTCTCATAATAAGATAATCTTTTCCGTCTATATGTATTTCGGTACCAGAATATTTTCCATATAGTACCGTATCTCCTACTTTTACAGTTATCGGCTCATCTTTTTTCCCTATTCCTACTGCTATTACTTTGCCTTTTTGTGGCTTTTCTTTTGCTGTATCAGGAATAATTATACCCGATAGTGTTTTTTCTTCTGCAGGTGATGCTTCTACCAACACTCTATCTGCTAATGGTTTAAATTTTACTTGTGACATAATATAAATATATTTAATGAAAAAATGAATAAATTGTAACTGTGTTTTTATACTTAATAAAAATACATTTTTTATGCCATTCTAATTTACTTGTATTTTGTCATATTTGGCACCATACTATACTGACATAATTGCAGTTTATTCATACGATTTTTGAATTTGTTCTGAAAATCATAAATAATGCACAAAATTTTGTGAGATTATGTGTAAAATGCTTGTAATACGTTTTTAATGCATTCAAAAAATGAGTATGTTATGGAAATCTGTCTTTTACCAAAATATTCGGTTCTAAAACTATTGGTAACCAAACAGTTAGAAAATTAGACATAGTATAAAAAACAACTTTTTGGTGTAGCATCCAAAATTCATTCTGAAAATACACAAAAATGTATGAGTATTCTCTGTCTTTTTATGAGGAGTTTATAAGATTAAAAGAGTATTATAAATGAAGGATGTGATTTTTTATTGCTTCTAATGTTTCTGATATATTTGGATCTATATAACGAAACTTAAGAATATCTTTTGCATATTTTACTGCATCAATGTGTTCTTCGTCTTTTGGGAAGATATCGTCCAATATTTTTAAACTTGCTAGTAAAACTATGAGTATTACAAATGCAGGAGGCGGGGTCATATTATTCATAACTATTGATTTTATAGTATCTCTAATCTCTCGCTCAAAGGTGTAATTTGCATTATCCATTCTTTGAGAGATAGGAAGCCATAAAAGTTTCGTTACTTCTTTTTTTAAAATCCCTCTTTCCACCAATAAAGAAGTAGTTTCTTCTTTTATATTTTTTAATTTCCCTGAAGACGATGATTCTATAAAATCTATAGCATCAAAATTGTTGTATTCTTCTATTACTTTTATACCAAGGTTTAATAATTTATTATCGGTTAAAGAATTATTATGGATGGTAATAACATTATTTTTAAAAGATACTTTTTTTAGTAAACCTAATTCCATTAATAGTGCTCCTATAAGAGCATTATCTATTCCCTTATCTGCATCTGCAAGTAAACGCCCTTCCGTATCATCAAAAGCTATGAGTAGTAAACCCTCTGCTATACTTAATTTCATAGTGTATAAAAATTTAGTAAATAATATTAAATTTATAAAAAAAATAATTTTGGTAATTGATGTATTTTATTATTGTAATAAAAAATATCTATTTTTAAATTCTAATATTCTTCTACAGGTATACATACAGTAAATTGTACTTATGAATTTTTATTTAAAATTTTTCTTAATACAAACCCTTGAATAAACATGGAAAAAACTACAATAAAGTAAGTACAAAATAGTAATATTTTTTTTGTTTCCCCAAGAGTATCTGGTAGATAAAGTGCTAAAGCTATAGAAATGGGACCCTTTATTCCTCCCCAAGTAAGAATAGATACCATATTATACGGCCATTGTTTAAATAAATTTATAATAGTTACAGAAAAGAAGATTGTTATATATCTCGTTATAAATACTAATAATATAATAAGTAAAGCCATACCTATATTTAAATAATTAATAGAATCAATGAGAATAATAATTTCAAATCCAACTAATATGTACAAAATAGATATAAGTGCTTCATCTATAAGATACCAAAATCTATATACATAAATTCCTGTAGAAGAGGATACGTTTTGATCTTTTCCTTCACTTCCTACAAATAATCCAATCATTATTACTGCCAATGTACCGGATATTTCAAAAAGATTACCAATACGGGAAGCTACTATAACTATTGTAACAGTTAACAAAATTTCTATTTCTACATGATCGTTATCTATTTTACGTAAAAATTTTAAACATGCATATCCCATGACTACTCCTAAAAAAATACCTCCAAATATTTCTTGTATTAATGAGAATGCTATATGCTCTATATTAAGTATGTCTAACTCTCCTGTATTTATTTTCAATATAGATAAAAATACGAGTATCCCGATCCCATTATTTAATAAAGATTCACTACCGATGATTGTTTCAACATCTATGGAAAGTTTAAACTTCTTTATAAGAGATTGCACTGTTACAGGATCAGTAGGAGATAGTATTGCCCCAAATAAAAAGCATTCTTTCAAATCTATATTTACCTGCAGAAGAGGTAAGATATAAAACATGAGTAATCCTATTATTGTAGTAGAAAATACAATACCTACTAATGAAAGAAAAAATATTTTACCAGATTCTTCGGAAAACTTTCTTAAATTAATATTAATAGCTGCTGAGAATAATAGAAAATTGAGTATTATATGAAAAAGTACGTCTTTAAAATCAAATTCTTCTGTTATGTATTGAGCTATTTTTAATATATGGGGAAAAAAAAATCCTAAAATAAATACAAATAGCGATACCATGAGTCCTATAAACATAAGCCCAATAGAATTGGGGAGTTTTAAAAATCTTGTGTTTATCAACGAAAAAAATGCAGCTAAAGATACTAATACAGATATCAAATCAATAATATCAACATGCATAAGGTGTTTTTTTATTACTTATATAGAATAAATATATGTATTATTACAGTTAAACATCAAATCTTTCAATGGGATTTTCTATTTTTATTTCTTTTTTCTCTAATGTTTCTATTTCTTCTCCGAAAGCGTTATAAAAATGAAATTCTCCAACTCCTAAAGAAGTATCTTCTATAATTTTAATCCATTTTTTATATTTAAAAAACCAATGAATTTTTATAGAAAAAACACCTTTTGTAAAATAAGAAAAAAGATATGGGTGGACTGTAAGAGTTAATTTCTTCTCATTTTGCTTTTTTAAAATATATTCTATATTTTCTTCTATTTTATCTGATATAGATATTGCTGTTCCAAGTTTTCCTGTTCCTGAGCAAGCGTAACACATTTCTTGTGTAGATATTTTAGGAACGGGTCTCACTCGTTCTCTAGTAATTTGTATAAGTCCAAATTTAGAAAGAGGTAGTATTATATG
Source organism: Chitinophagaceae bacterium (assembly GCA_030053935.1). Lineage (NCBI taxonomy): Bacteria > Pseudomonadati > Bacteroidota > Chitinophagia > Chitinophagales > Chitinophagaceae > Chitinophagaceae bacterium. The sequence continues at coordinate 2,477 of JASGCU010000011.1, read as the reverse complement.
CTTAGCTCTGTCGGTTTCCATCTCTTCTCTTAATTTGTCATATACTTTTTTCTTATTTTCGGATGACCGCATATCAATAAAATCTATAACAATGATACCTCCCATATCTCTTAATTTTAGTTGTCTGGATATTTCTATACATGCTTCTATATTAACACTAAGGGCGGTAGCTTCTTGATTTTGTTCTATCGTAGATTTATTTCCACTATTTACGTCTATTACATAAAGTGCTTCTGTATGTTCTATAATAATATAGCCACCACCAGATAGATTTACGGTCCTATCAAAAGCCATTCGTAATTGTTTTTCTATGCCAAAATACTCAAATATTTTTGTTTTATGAGTATAGAGTTTTACGATTTTCTCTTTTTCCGGTGCGATATTTTTTATATAATTCTTCACTTCGGTATACATATTTTTATTATCTATATGTATAGCATCAAAAGATTCGTTCAAAATATCTCTTAAAACAGAGGTGGTGCGATTCATTTCCCCGATAATTTTATCGTGTACTTTTGCAGTTTGGAGTTTTGCTATCCCTTCTTCCCAAATAGATAAAAGATTTTTCAGATCTCTATCTAGTTCTAGTACTTCTTTTTTTTCAGCAACTGTCCTCACTATAACTGCAAAGTTCTCTGGTTTAATAGATAATACTAATCTAGATAATCTTTTCCTTTCGTCACCACTTTCTATTTTTTTTGAAACGTTTACCCCTTTTGAAAAGGGGACAAGAACAAGGTAACGTCCTGCTATTGATATATCACAGCTCAATCGTGGTCCTTTTGTAGATATTGACTCTTTTACTATTTGTACCAGTATTTTTTGGTTTCTTGACAATATTTGTGTCATTTTCCCTTTTTTATCTATCTCTGGTTCTATAGTAAATCCTTTTAGTTTATAATTGAGGTTTTTACTTTGATAGGGATCGGTAATAATTTTTATAAATTTATTGAGAGACGCTATTTGGGAACCCAAATCCAAATAGTGCAAAAAAGCATCTTTTTCTTCTCCCAATGATATAAAAGCAGCATTTAATCCTGGAACAATTCTTGATACTGTTCCTAAAAAAATATCTCCTACGTTAAACCTCGCATCTGCACTTTCGTGATGATACTCAACTATTTTTTTTTCTTTTAAAAGCGCCAATCTACATCCTTGTTCTGTTGCATTTACAATTAATTCATTGCTCACAAAGATGATTTATTTAATGGGGTTAATAATATAAATTATTTTTTCTTATGACGATTTTTTCTTAATCTTTTTTTTCTTTTGTGTGTTGATATTTTGTGTCTTTTTCTTTTTTTACCGCAGGGCATTTTTTTGTTTTTTAATTTATTTTATATGTAATTATTGATTTTTTATATATGAATCTATCGTATTTGTAAAAATTGTATCGTTTTTTGATGTGTTTTTTGCTTTTATAAACCATTTTTGGGACTCTTTTTTATTATTATAAAATTCCTGTGCAATATATCCCATATAAAATAAAGATCTGTAATGTAAACTGTCTAATTCAAGAACTTTTAAAAACCTTTCTTCTGCTTTTTTGTATTGGGAAGATTGTATAGACAAAAATCCTAAGCTATATAATGCTTCTATATTATTCGGCTCTGTCGTTAAAATCTCTTTTAAAAGCGATATTCCTTCCATAGGATTTTCTGAATTTATTAAAATCATAGATAATTTTATTTTTATATCACTGCTCTCTTCTTTTTCTAATATTTTTTTTAACCATTTTACGCATTTTAATCCATATTTTTGATATTTTTGATTGTCTAGTGAACTTTCGTAAATATTATAGTAAAAAGTTGTTATTTTTTTTAAAGTTGGGAGAGAAATATCTTTTTCTAGTAATCTGTCTGTATAAAAATACATACTATCTATTTCTTTATATTTTAGATATATGGATAATAATGAATCAAAAAATGGTGAATATGTATTTTGATGTTTTTTTTTATATGTTTCTATTTTTTTTATATCGTCTAAAGTTTTTTCATCAAGAGAGTTATTCTGTTTTTGAATGGTGGTTTCTGTGTTTTTAGTATTATTGTTTACGATTGCTTTAGGTAAATAATACAAAAGTATTATGAACGATAACCCTACTAATGTATATATGAATAATATTATAAATTCCTTTGCTTTTTTATTTTTTAACATTATTTGTTTATAATATATTTCTAATTTTCATTTTTTGAAATTATGTTACTAAGAATACCGCAATTTATTCTTTTTTTAACAAAATTAGATATTTCATAAATAAATTGCATAACGAATATAATAAAACTATATTTTTATGTGAGAAATTGTTTAAAATTTGTTGACGGTTGTTTTAATTTTTTGTTATATCTTATTTTTTAATGGGACTTTGTTTGTTTTATGTATTTTTCCGGAAGCAGTTTTTTGTATCTGTTCTACAAAATATATATTTCTCGGGCATAAGTATTGAGGTAGTTTTTCTTTTAAAAGTATTTTTATTT
>JASGCU010000010.1:6329-45346 GCA_030053935.1 Chitinophagaceae bacterium | reverse complement strand
TGCTAAATACTTTTGAGAGAGTTCTACCCAAATCTGAGGGGTATAGAAACTACCCTTTCTTTCTCGAACATCTTGAGGAACAAGTAAATCCCTTCGTTCTACAATATAATCCCAATATTCTTTATGCGGAGGACGTTCATATTTGTTCCAAAATTGGGTATGTGCAGCTTGTTTATCATTAAAATCAGAACGCAAACTACTAAACATACCTGTTTCATTAATTTTTCTATCAACCTGATAATGGTCTTTTTTGAGCAATACATATAGTTTTTCTTTGAGAGTATTGTTTTCTTCAGAAAGAAGGTCTGCGATATAAAAATCCCCATCAATAATTCCTATTTTCTTTGCTATGTCCCAATTTACTGCAATAGTTGGTTTTACGGATTGAAGCCATTTGTTGTAAATAACGATAAAATTATTTTTATCTATTCGGGTTTTTGTCAAGCCAAAATTACCAACAAGGAAGTTCTTTTTGATAAAATTCTTGATCTCTCTATCGTCATTAATAAAGTGAAAAAGCAATGCATTGCTATCAATGACCGATTTTACTTTTTCATAAATCAGTTTGAACTCTTTGGTTTCGTGGTTAGAAGGTGCTACATTCCAATTAAAGTCGTTTAAATAAAAAACAGAATGTATGTCATTGTATGGGATAAAGGCAATTTTTTCTCCGTCAAATGCTCCCAGCATTGCGGGTGGCAAAAACTTATCAAAAGTTCTTGCTTTGCCAATGGTCAAAATGAGTTGCACAATGGATTTGTAAATATCCGATGAGCCGTTTTTTGCTTCCGCCCATAGCAGAGATTCTTGCTCAAATAATTCTTTTGAGCTTTGGTGCATGCATACACTAAAGTCAATGTTGCCTATTATCTTGGAGCAGTCGTATAGCCAAAAGTAGTCGTTAGCTACTTTATTTTTCAATTCTTCTTCTCTTATGTTTTGGTATTTCATAAGGTGTTTATGTTATTTTTTAAATGTTACCTTTACCATTTATAATTTCTCCCTTTTTCCATACGAGTTTTGGCTTCAGTTTACCTTGTTGGTATAAAATTTCTCTATAATCATCTGTAGGAAAGGCAATCATATCGGCAATATAGTTTTTTTTGAGGATACCTTTATTCTGAATTTGGATAGCATTTGCTGCTCTAAAAGTAATACCTGCGAATACCTCTGCATTTGATAACTTTTGATTTGCAGCAAGAACAGATGCTTGCATACAAAGGTCTCCCATCGGTGCCGATCCTGGATTCCAATCAGTAGCAATAGCAAGGCAAGCTCCGTTATCTAAAAATTTTCTTGCAGAAGCAAAAGGCATACCTAATCCTAACGATGCACCTGGTAAAACTATTGCTACCGTATTACTTTTAGCTATAATTTTTATGTCCATTTCTGATGTATTTTCTAAATGATCGCAGCTAACAGCTCCTAATTGAGCGGCAAGAACTCCTCCTCCCGTAGAAAATTGATCCGCATGGACGGTCAAAAAAAAACCCATGTCTTTGCATCTATTCAAATATCTTTCCGCTTGTTTAAGAGGGAACGCTTCAGGTTCTATAAAAATATCTACTCTTTGACTCAAATTTTGTTTTTTTATTTCAGGCAATAGTTTTTCAAGAATAAAATCAATATAAGAATCGGTATCTAAAAATTCTTTTGGGCAGACGTGTGTCGCAAGGCAAGTAGGGACAATATCAAACAGAGTTTGGCATTTTTGTATTGTCCGAAGTTGTTTTATTTCATTTGTAAAATCGAGTCCATAGCCCGTTTTTACTTCCGTAGTAGTAACACCCTCTTGAATATGCCTCCATAATCGCATTTTAAGTGTTTCAAAAAGTTCCTCTTCCGTGGCTTCTCTGGTACTCCGAACGGTATCATAAATCCCTCCTCCACTTTTCAGTATTTCTGAATAAGAACTTCCCGATATACGAAGCGAATAATCCTTTGCCCTTGACCCCGCAAAACATATATGAGTGTGTGCATCTATAAAACCAGGGAGCAATACAAAATCTTCTGTCAGATGCAGCATATTTTTATATAAATACCTGCCCCTTTCAAAAGGAAGTATATCTTCAATATGCCCATTGGAAACTACCACGCCATAATTTTTTAAAATTTCTAAACTTGTATCCTTTACAGCCCCTTTGAGAGGTATATTATCAAGGGTGATAATCTGTGAAAATGGTCCTATAAATATCATAAAATGTGTGATGTAACACTAAAAATAAAAAAAGAACACTGATTGGACAGATGCTACTGATATCTATCATTATCAATCAGTCCTATCAATTAAATCAGTGTTCTATTAAAAATGGTAACATTATTAGGTGAACTCGGAGGGATTCGAACCCCCAACCTTCTGATCCGTAGTCAAATGCTCTATCCAATTAAGCTACGAGTCCTTTTGTATTTATTTTTATACAATTGCAATATATAATATAATATCTAATAGTTTTGTTATTTTGTTTTTCTAAGGCAAAAAAACATATTTATTCAAAAAAAAATCAAAAAAAGAACCTTATATATGATAATAAGTTCACAAAAAAAAATATTATTGTATTTTGCTAAAGCATCTGTTCAAGTTTCTTGTAGAGCATTAAAAAACAATTTTTAAAAATTGAGCCACACCGAAAAATCACTTTTGATACATTTGTAGTTTTGTAATTATTTGATTATCAATAGTTTTAAAACTTAAGTATTATTTTTGTAAAAAGAACTTTTCGGGGGATACTTAACATTATCTTACTTAATTATCTTACTTACAATAAAAAAATATATCAATGAAAACACAAATTATTATAGTATTTTTTGCATTATCATCTCCTTTTATATCCGCAGCACAAAAAATAATACACGATATAAAAATAGAAGATAAACTTTCCATAGAAGGACAACATTTAACATTAAACGGTGCGGGAACGCGAGTGAAAATGTTTATGGATTTTTATGTAGGTTCTCTCTATGTAACTCACAAATCAGAAGATGGAAAAGCAATTGCATCGTCAAATAAAGCTATGGCAATAAAAATAGACATTGTATCGGGCTTAATTTCATCTGAAAGAATGATTTCTGCTATCCATGAAGGTTTTGAAGCATCAACAGGAGGAAAGACATCTCCATTACAAGAATACATTACTACATTCATTACCTTCTTTCAAGAGCCAATAATGAAACGTGATGTTTTTATCATCCTTTATGTACCAAATACAGGGGTTTCTGTTTATAAAAATGGGGTAAAAAAAGGAACTATTAAGGATAATTCTGATTTCAAAAAAGCTTTATTTGAAATTTGGTTAGGAGATGGTGCTATTGATAAAAACTTAAAAAGAGAAATGTTAGGAAAATAAAACACATAACTCACAAAGAAAAGCGTGTTTTTTTTTTATGCACTCATCTGATAATTACTATATACGAAAAAATCACGTAGATTTTGCTACATATTATTATTTTATTTTATGAAACTCCAGTATCCACTTGTTTTAGCATCTACTTCTCCCCAAAGGAAGTATCTTTTGGAACAAATGAAAGTTCCATTTATTCTTTTTACAAAACCAATTGATGAGGATTTTCCAAATACTTTGGAACAAGAAAAAGTAGCAGAATACTTAGCTATAAAAAAAAATAATGCCTACCAAACGGAATTCCAAGACCATCTTATATTAACCGCAGATAGCATCGTGCTTTGTAAAAACAAGATATTGAACAAGCCTGAGAACTTGGAAGAAGGCATTCGTATGCTTACCTTCCTTTCAGGTACGATTCACTCTGTGATTACATCGGTTTGCTTGTCTCTCAACGGAGTTTTCACAGTAGTGTCTTCGCAGACAAGGGTTCATCTTTGCAAATTTTCTCCTTCGGAAATAGAATATTATGTAAAGCATTTTCATCCATTTGATAAGGCAGGTGGATATGCAATTCAGGAGTGGATTGGGCTTATTGGAGTCAAAAAAATAAGCGGTTCTTATACCAATATAGTAGGTCTACCAACAGATATTGTGTATAAACTTTTACAAAAATACCGCATATAAAACCATTAATATTACTTTTGCATTACAATAAATGAAAATAGAAAAGGAAACAGGTAATCCATAACTGTGAATATTTCCAGAACTCTATATCCCTTCCATAACAGAGAATATATCCATAACTTTTCTTATAAAATCATCATCTATATACTCTAATACCTCTGCTTCTGTCATTTCCAATTCAGATATTTTATAAACCTGCTCCATCATTCCATATTCAAACTTTACTATGTATTTTTGATTCCAAGAAAAAAGAGTAATATTACAAGCAGGATGAGTAATTTGTTTCACTATTCGCATATATTTTTGAGAGTTAAATTTTTTTTAGATGTTATTTTTATTTTTGTGAACCTTTTTGACATAGTATTTTTTATTTTTATTGTTTCACAATAATCTATAATTTGTTATGCAACTATTTATTATTTCTTATGTCATTTACATCAGTTTTAAATAATAATATCTTAAACAAATAAATAGATGAAAAAAATAATATATATACTCTGCTGGTCAATAAGTATAGGGATAGTATATGGACAAATACCCCAATATACTATAAAAGGAGAGGTGAAAGATGCAAAAAGTGGTCTGCCCTTTGCAAATGTATTAGTTTTGCAGGCGAAGGATTCTACTTTATTAAAAGCAAGCACCTCCGATTCAGATGGAAAATTTCTCATAGATATAAATAAAGAAGGAAACTATATACTTCAGGTGTCTATGGTAGGATTTAATACGCATTATTCAGATGCATTTTTGCTCAATGCGGAACAGAAACAAGAAGTATTCTCTCCCATTATCCTTTCAGAGAACATACAAAAATTAGATGAAGTAACAGTGAGCAGTCAAAAATTATTTATAGAGCAAAAAGTAGATAAGACCATCGTAAATGTAGAAAATAGCATTGTAGCTAGCGGAAATACTGCCTTAGAAGTACTAGAAAAAGCACCAGGAGTAGTAGTAGACCAACAAAACGACCAAATAAAGCTCAAAAATAAAACAGGAGTTCAGATAATGATTGATGGGAAAAAAAGTTATCTATCCGAAAAAGATATTACACAACTTCTTAGAAACATGAGCTCAGATCAGGTCGCTTCTATTGAAATTATTACAAACCCCTCTGCAAAATATGATGCCTCAGGGAATTCTGGTATCATCAATATAAAGCTCAAAAAAAATCAAAATTTAGGAACTAATGGGACTCTCTCCCTCACCACAGGATATGCTTTTATCCCCCATTCTGTAAATGATCTCTACCGAGGAAGCACCAATCTTACCATTAATCATAGAGCATCTAAATGGAATCTCTACGGAACTATTTCAGGCAATAGAGGATCCTGGTATAATGATAATACTCTCTACAGAACTGTAAATTACGAAGGGGAAAAAAGCACTTTTGATCAATTCTCTTACCGAAGTGGCAATGGGCTTTTTGCTTCTACTAAAATAGGAATAGATTATTTTGTATCTGATAAAACAACAATAGGTATAATGGTTGATGGAAATAATTGGGATGGAACAATGAAAGGCAGCAATAATACTCACATCTCAAACACAATCCTCAGTACCTCAAACAGCAACTCTCTCATCCAAAACTCTGATTTTAATTCCAATGAGCATAATATCACCACTAACTTTAACATAAAGCATAATTTTAATGACAAGGGAAAAGAAATTACAATAGATTTAGATTATTCACGATACGGAAGCCCCACTCTTCAAAACTTTTACACAAATTATTATAATGATACAGATTCCCTCACCAACCAAATAACACAAAGAAACAGCACTCCCACTTTTATAGACATATATGCAGTCAAAAGTGATTTTACTCTCCCCATCAATGACAAAATAAAATTAGAAATGGGAGCAAAAATCGGATATGTGCAAACAGATAACGATTTTATTTTTGAAAAATTAGTAGGAACAAGCTACCAAAATGACCCCACAAAAACAAATCATTTCATCTATGAAGAGAATGTAAACGCCGCTTACTTTAATTTTAGTTGGACAGGAAAAGTATGGGGAATACAAACAGGACTCCGATTAGAACATACAAACTCCTCAGGGCATTCTGTCACTCTGAATACAACAGTCTATAGAAATTACCTTTCCCCATTCCCCAGTATTTTTGTAAACCAAAATATAAATGATAATCATGCACTAAGATATTCTTACAGCAGACGTATAGATAGACCTAATTATCAACAACTCAACCCTTTTATATTCTTTTTAGACCCCTATACATATGAAGAAGGAAACCCATATCTGCAACCACAGTTTACCGATAACCTTGAAGTTTCTTACACCTATAAAGGTGCAGCAACTCTCTCCTTAGGATACGCAAGAACCACCGATAATATGGTGCAAATAATAGAACAAGATGATAGTGCCAAAATAACTAAAGCAATCCAAAGAAACATAGAATCTTTTCACAATTATAGTGTCAATGTATCCTTTCCTATACCTATTGCAAAATGGCTTATGATGCAAAATAACATAGCATTATACTATAACCAATACCAGGACCCCAATTTATTAGGAGGAACCCTTAATTTAGGGCAGTTTGCATACGATTTTAATACCTCTCTCAATTTTACTATTCCAAAAGGATGGGGAACAGAAGTAAGCATGTGGTATAATTCTCCCAATGTATATGGAAATACCAAATCTCTGAAACCACAATATGCAGTGAACATAGGTATCCAAAAAGAATTTAAAAAAATACATTCTAAATTAAAATTGAATGTAAGCGATATATTTTTGACATCTTTTTGGAAAGGGGCTGTAAATTATCAAAACATAGACCTCCAAATAAGCGGAAGATGGACAAGCAGAAGAATATCTCTTACATTTACCTATAACTTCGGAAATCAAAATGTAAAAGCCGCTAGAAACAGACAAACCGCAACCGATGCTGAAAAATCAAGAATAGGAAATAAAAATTAAATCAGAATCAAACCAAAATGAACAAGATTACATACAATGAGAGAGAGCGTTTATCAATGCTCTCTTTTTTATTGTATGTTATTTTTAATTTTTTACAAAAAACAAGACCTTTGCAAAACTAAATTAGAAAAAAAATCTACTCATTTCTATCAAAATGAATCATTACATTGACTCATTGTATATAATAAAAATAAAAATTGCTTATTTTAGCACTAAAATAAACAAAATAAATAATTTTTTATAATTCAAAAAATGACTACAAGCATTGAACAATACATGATTGATGGCTGTATGCGATGCAAATACGGAGGAACACCACAATGCAAAGTGAATACTTGGCGTGCAGCATTAGAGATACTAAGACAAACTGTTTTAGAAACAGGATTGACAGAAGAAATGAAATGGGGAGTTCCCGTTTATACCAAAAACAATAAAAATATTGTCACTATAAATGCCCTTAAAGAATCTGCAAATATAGGTTTTTTCAAAGGGGTACTTTTAGCAGATACCTATAAAATACTTCAACAACAAGGTAATGTACAATCTGCGAGAATTGTGAGATTTACCCATATCGACGAGATAATCAAAATAAAAGATATTTTGAGAGAATATATATTGGAAGCAATCCGTATAGAAGAAAGTGGTGCCAAAGTGGAGTTAAAAAAAAATCCCGAACCTCTTCCACCCGAATTATTAGAAGCATTTGCAGATGACCCCGCATTTGAAATAGCATTTTATAATCTCACACTCGGAAGACAAAGGGGATACATCATCTATTTTTCACAACCGAAACAACCCAAAACCAAAATAGAACGGATTCAAAAATATAAAGAACAGATTTTCAAAGGAATAGGGTTTCATGACAACAATTATAGTCGTTAATCAAAAAATAAATTCTGCTTTTATAATGATGAGAATTATATAATGATGGAAATAATACATAATAAATCACAAGAAATAAACAATGTAAATTATACAGATAGTTACAATATGCTTATGAGAAAAAAACTATTGATACCTATAATTTGTTTTTTTATATCGGGTTGCAAAAAAAATACCGAAGAAACAAAAGTATATTCTTATGATTTGTTTGCATTTGGAATATCTTATGGCTTTTGTATAAAGGAATGTGCTACTTTTTTTGCCCTTATAGATGGAAAATTATACCCCGATAATGTTAGTCGTTATAAAAAAGACAGTATAGAGTTCAAAGCAGAATCTTTGCCTCATGAAAAATACCTCATAGCTCAAAAACTCATAGAAGAAATACCCGCGTATTTAAGAAATAACCCAAATCAAGTTATCGGATGCCCGGATTGCTTAGACCAAGGAGTAGTATCACTCCTGACAAAAAAAGATGGCATTTTGCAATATTGGGATATAGACCCTTTTGTAGAAAATCAACCGATAGAAATAAGAAGTTATGTAAAAAACGTAACAGATATTATAAAACAATTAGAATAAACAACTATGCTATTAGAAAACACAAAGAGTACAAAGTATATTTTTATAACGGGAGGAGTCACCTCTTCCTTAGGAAAGGGAATTATAGCTGCATCTTTAGCAAAGCTATTACAAGAGAGGGGATTATCGGTGACTATTCAAAAGTTTGACCCTTATATCAATATAGATCCGGGAACTTTGAATCCTATAGAACATGGGGAATGCTTTGTGACAGAAGATGGAGCAGAAACAGACCTAGATTTGGGGCATTATGAGAGATTTCTCAATATTTATACCTCTCAAGCAAATAATATTACCACAGGGCGAATCTATTATAATGTGATTCAAAAAGAAAGAAATGGTTATTACAAAGGAAAGACCGTGCAGGTGGTTCCTCATATTACAGATGAGATAAAAGAGCATTTTTTTAAGCTGGGGAATCAGAATAAATACGATATTATTATCACAGAAATAGGCGGAACTGTTGGAGATATTGAGTCATTACCATTTATAGAGGCAGTTCGGCAGGCAAAGCACGAATTGGGAGGAAAAAATTGTGTTTGCATACATCTTACTCTTGTTCCTTATCTCATTGCAACAGGAGAATTAAAAACAAAACCTACTCAGCACTCTGTAAAAGCATTATTAGAGTTAGGGATACAGCCCGATATACTGGTTTGTAGGACAGAAGAACATCATTTGAACGAAGAGATAAGAAAAAAAATCGCCCTTTTTGGAAATGTTCCCAATGACTGTGTTATAGAAGCAATAAATGTAGAAACTATTTATGACGTGCCTCTTTTAATGCAAAGAGAAAAGTTAGACAAAAGAGTTTTAGAAAAACTTTATATAGATACAAATACAGAAATTCGTATGGAAGCATGGGAATCTTTTGTCAATACCCTTAAAAATTACAAGTGTGAAATAAAAATAGCCCTTATTGGAAAGTATGTCCAACTGAAAGATTCCTATAAGTCCATTTCAGAATCTTTGATACACGGAGGGGTTGCTCATAATTGTAGGGTCAATATTGTATGGATTCATTCTGAAGAGATAGATACAAAGAATATTCACAACCAGCTGCAATCTTGTAACGGAATCTTAGTAGCACCTGGCTTTGGAGAGAGGGGATGGGAAGGAAAACTATTAGCAGTGCAGTATGCTCGCGAACATAAAATTCCTTTTTTAGGAATATGTCTTGGTTTTCAAAGTGCTGTGGTGGAATTTGCGAGAAATATTTTGCTTTTACCCGATGCAAGCTCTACAGAAATGAACGAGGATACGAAAAATCCGGTTATAAATCTTATGGAAGAGCAAAAAAAAGTAAAGCAACTAGGTGGGACTATGCGTTTGGGAGCTTATAACTGTACTATAAAGAGGGGAACAAAAACATATCATATATATAAAAACGCAGATATTATTTCCGAAAGACATAGGCATCGTTATGAATTCAATAATGCGTATAGTGATATGTTTGAAAAAGCGGGATTTATAATAACAGGAAAAAATGAAGAGATGGGTTTAGTGGAAATAATGGAATTACAAGGTCATCCATGGTTTATTGGCTGTCAATTTCACCCCGAATTAAAAAGTACAGTACTCAATCCTCATCCACTTTTTGTAGATTTTGTGAGGGCTTGTCTTGAACTATGAATTATTTTATACTTCGTGTCTTTTGTGTAAATTTAAAAAAACAAATATACCGCAAAGACACAATGCACTGTGTCTCCCCATGTAATAATAAACGACCCCTTTCCTTAAAAAGAGGAGATTCAGAATTATTAAACGAGAGTGTCCGAAAAGTCGCTTTTAGCACGTTTGTAGTTTTGTAACTCTTTGATTATCAATAGGTTTAAAATTACATATGTAAGACTGTTGCGAAACGATAATTCTATATGCAATAAATCTCTGATTTTAAGGGATTTAGGGGAAAATTTATGTAAAAATAAGACGTGTTTTTTAGTTTCGCAACGGTCTTTTATAATGTTAAAGTATTTGTTTAAAACATAATAAAAAATAATTAAAAAACTTCTCTTTGTTAATGAATAAAGTTGAATAAATAATTGGTATACTTTTCTATTAAGGTTTAAAAACTGTGTTATTTTATATGGGTATTGACAGTATCTTTTTGGAGTATGGTATCGGTTTCTTTTCTTTCAATAAGAATCATTTTGTCCATCGCTTGTTTTTTTATTTCTTCGAGGGGAGATTTTTTTATAATAGATTGCAGAGTTGCTTTTGCTTGAAAGAGTTCCTGCATTTCTATGTAGTTATCAGCCATTAAAAGAAAGGATTTTCCTAACCAATATTCATAATAAGAGAAGTTTTTTTTGAAATCAAAAAGAATATCCAAAGAGGATTTGTATTTTTTTTGATGGAAAAAGATGAGAGCAATATAGTACTGGGCTTCGGCTGCATATATATCTTTTGCTTCGTTCAGAAGATTAATAAATTCATCGGTAGCAGCGGGATAATTTTTGGTTTCAAAAAAAACCTTTCCTCTGTATAAGACGGCTTGATTATGAGCATTAATAGTTATTTTATCATCCCCAAGGATAGCACCTGCATAAAGAAGCGTAGAGTCATATTCTGCAAGCATAAAATACGTTCTCATAATGCCTTCTCGTGCTATAAATTTCTCTTTTTTATTTTGAGCAATAGATATGAGTTTTTTAAAATAGATAAGGGCGGAAAGATAATTTTTTTTGTATAATTCTATTTCTGCAATTCGTGGTATGCATCTATTGAGAAAAAGAGGATTGGGAGAAGTCTCTATTTCTGTATATATTTTAAAAGCATTTTCAAAGTCGTGTAGTCGAAAATAACTTTCTGCTCTGTAATAAGCGGCTTCGGGTAGATATTTGCTATTGGAATAGGTAGTAGCGAATATAGAAAAAAGAGAAGCTGCGTCAGTATATTTTTCTTGGAAATAGGCATTTTTTGCTCTTTCAAACTCCACACTTTCTATGGTGCTATTAGTAGCATTATTTGTTTTATATATGGCTATGGCTTTGTCTAATTCTTCATTTTTATTGAGAGTTTGGTATATTTTTTGTAAACCCAATAATGCACTTTGAGAGAGTAGGTGGTTGGGATATTTGGTAAGAATTGTTTTATAATCTTCTCCCGCTTTTTCGTATTCTAAATTATTAGAAAAACAGGTGGCTCTTTTTATGAGAGCATAAGGAATAAAAGAGCTTTGGGAGTATGTATCAATAAAATCGGTAAAGAGTTTTTGAGCAATGGGATACTTGCCCGACTCAAATTGCATTTGTGCTATTTCAAAGGATGCGTCGTCTACATAATTTGATTCAGGCATTTCTTGTATAAGTTTTTTGAGCATTTGTTCTGCTTCTTCTTTTTTGTCTAATAAAACGAATAAAATCCCTTGTTGAAAAAGAATATAATCTATTTCTTTGGCATTTTCTTTTTTTGCTTTTTCATAGAATGCAGATGCTTTTTCATACTCTTTCATTGTATAATAGCAGTCTGCTATGCGAGTAGTAACTTCGGAGGTATTTTCATTTTGAGAATTATTTTTATATGAGAGAAAAAAAGAGAGGGCTTCGCTGTATTTTTTTTGGTTGTAAAGAGCATAACCGATTCCGTAATAAAAATGATACAAAAAACGAGTTTTTTTTTGGATATGAGTAGAAGCATTGCGGTAGTATTGTTCTGCCAGAGGATAATCTAAAAGCACACTGTATGATTCTCCTATCCAAAAGTAAGAATCAAATACCAAGAGAGAATCTAGAGGGTATTGGAGTGAGTTTTTGAAGTGTTGGATAGCATTTTCTACGTTTTCATTATTATATTCTTCTATTCCTTTCAAAAAAGAAGTTTTTTGATATGCTTTTTTAATCCTATCGGTTTTCAATGACACAGATTCAAAATAGGAAATTGCTTTATTATAATCATTTACGAGGATGTATACTTCGGGTAGGAGATGGTTTATTTCTTCTAAATGAGAGGAGGCAGGGAATGACTTTTGAAAAAATAATAATCTATCTATAGCGGTTGTGTATTCCCCTATTTCTATGTAGTTTTGAATGAGTTTCAGATGGGCTAATTCTTGAATTTCTTTATTGTATGGATAAGAAGATGCTTTTTCAAAAGCACTGATACTAAATGGTTTGTTATTATTTTTATAATAGAGTTCTCCTAAATAATAAGAGCTGAGTTGGGCTAATGTGTCTGTTTCTAATGCTACGTATTTAAAATTTTCGACTGCCTGCTCATAGTTTTCTGTGTAATAGTAGGAAAGCGAAATTCTATATAAGAGAGATGCTGTTGGTTTTTTGTCTAATTTTTTCATGTATCTCTCGTAATACTTGAGAGCGTTTTGATAATCTTTGGTGTCAAAATACGCATGGGCAACGATGAGAGATATTTCGTGGGGATTTTTAGATTCTTTTTTTTCGTACACAAATGGGGTAGCGTATTCTATGCAAGAGTTGTACTTTTTTTGAACATAGAGAATGCCCGATATCATTTCGGGAACGATTCTTTTATATCCTTCGCAAGTATCTATTTGTTGCAAATAGGATAGAGATTGCTCGTATTTATTTTGGTGATACACAATGTAGCCGCTGTAATAGAGGGAGGGTATTTTGAATTCGCTTTCTTCCGTTGTAAGCAAAAGAAACAGGGAAAGTGCTTTTTCAAATTCTTTTTGATAAAAGAGAGAATATGCGTATTGAAACGAGTATAATTCTGCTGCCTCTGGGGATAAAAGGTTTTTATTTACTAATTGGTAATATTTACATGCATTGGAATAATCTTGATCTTGGTAATATTTGTGTGCCAGATCTAAAGTAAGTTTTTGAGCAAGGGGATTTTCTGTATTGGTTTCTATAAAAAGAATACTTTTTTTTTCTCCATCCGAATGGAACAGTTTCAAAGAAGTAGAAGCATAATAGTATTCCATTACTGCTCTTTCTGATGGGGGAAGGTATTGTTGCAGAACGTTTTCAAAAATGAGATATGCTGCGGAATAGTTTTTAGTATGGTAAAGTGCTTTTCCTGTTTCTATGGATCTATTTGTGTTTTTTTCTGATACAGGGGTTTGGGCAAAGCAAGAAAAGGATACATATATCTGTATTAAGCAAAGAATAACTATAATTTTGTTTGTTTTCATAAATAAAAGTGAATAGTTTTATAAAAAAGTATGATTTGAGTATGAAATGAAAATGTAGCAAGAATAGAAAAAGTACACAATTTTATGTGTTTTGATGGAGATATTCGTATATTTTATGAACAGATTTTGCGCATTCTAATCGAGAGAATTTTTGAGCGTAGAGTATCCCCTTTTGTATGCACTGTTCTCTGAGGGATTTCTCTTTTGTTATTCTTAAAAGAGCATCTGCAAGGTCTTCTTTTTCAAGGGGGTTAATAAAGAGAGAAGCATCACCGACCACTTCGGGAAGAGAGGAAGTATTACTGCAAATAATAGGAATCTTACTCCACATTGCTTCTAGGAGAGGTATCCCAAATCCTTCAAAAAAAGAAGGGTATATCATACAGAGTGCTTGTTGGTAGATAGCAGGGAAGTCCGAAGAATCTAATAATCCTGAGTATCTACTCATGATAGGATCTTCAGAGAGAAAGATAACTCTTTGTTCCATATTATTTTTTTTGAGGAATTGCTTCACTTTTTCTTTATAAGATGTTCCATTTCCTATCACTACTAAGGGAATCTGGTTTACATCTTCTCTTATTTTTAATGCCTGACAGAGAAGCAGTAAATTTTTTCTCTCTGTAATAGAACCCACATAGAGAAAAAATCTATCGGGTAAAGAGTATTTTTTTTTTATGTATTCTTTTGTAGTAGTGTCTACTTCTTTTTCAAAAAGAGGATTACAACTTTGATAGCATGTATGTATTTTATTGGGATGTATACCGTATATGTTTTGTATGTCTGCTTTGGTCTGTTGGCTCACAGCGATGATGCTATGAGCATTCTTGCATGCATATTTAAATTTTTTTCTGTATATAAGAACGTCTATGGGATTAAAATACTGGGGAAATCGTTCAAAAATGAGGTCATGAATGGTTACCACTGTTTTCATTTTTGTTTCTATACCAAAGGGAATTTCATTGCTCAGTCCGTGAAATATATCTGTTTTTTGTTTTTCCAACATATCACTGACCCATTTTATTCTCCAAAGGGAAGGAAATAATTTTTCCGCTCCATGATGCGGAGTCATATTTTGGATAGAGGGATGATGTATACTATATTTTGTACTCATCTTGGGGGTGCATAGTATATATTCGTTTTTAGGAAAATATTCTGCTAATGAGGAAACGAGAGTTCGGCTGTAATGTCCCAGACCTGTATTATTGTGGTATAATCTTTTCGCATCAAATGCTATTTTCATTTTTTTATTTATGAGAGTGTGGTACTTTCTCCAAATTCATTTTTAGAACTTTCCTTAAACCTTAAAATACAAATGCAGAAAAAAAAGAATATATTTCTTTTTTTTATAAAAGAAACATATATTTATAGTTTTATTGTATAAAAAATGAAAAAATATATTATTTTTTTTAATATATATATTTTTTAAACAAAAAGTATTATTTATGTATAAAAAATGTAACTATTTACATTTCATAATTTAACAGAGTAAATACAATTTTATTTATAATATTTCAAATATCACTTAATAACTTAATTACAGATACGCAATGAGGACTAAAATACTACTTTTATTATTAACAATAGGAATAACAAATTTTTTATATGCTCAGGTTCCCAGTTCTTACAATAACTACACTCGTTTAGGAAATAATGGGCTTACTTTTAATAATATTGTTCAGCCCGGACAACCGGAAAATAATGCGGTTCAATTTTCTACTAGATGTTATCAATTATCAGATGGGAGTGCTAATGCGGGAGAATTTACAAGGGTTTGGTTTCCTTCTACGGTAGATTTATCATCTGCATTCCGAGTTGATTTTACCTTTCATACAGGTGATCAAGGCTCATTAGCTGGGGAGGGTTTTGCCTTCGTGATACAAGGAGACAACAGAGGAACAGATGCTATAAGTGATAAGCCGTACGCATTCGGAACGGGAACTTTACAAAATTCAAAAATATCTCCCTCTATTAATTTAGAATTTGATTTGTACCAAGGTCAGAATGCCTGTACTCAATTAGAACCATCATACGATCATGCGGCTCTTTTTTATAATGGAAATGTTTGTTCTCCTGAAAATTTGAATACTCCATCAGGAAATGTGACTACTGCTCGTCTTCATCCTACTAAGAATGATATATCTGATGGGACTTGTTATGCGGCTACTATCGTTTGGATACCTAATGGAGGAGGATCTCATACCTTAGAACTCTATATAAATGGTGGATTGGTATTAAAAAAAACAGGAAACATAACTAATGAATCCGGTTTTTCAAGTTCTCAATTAGCAGCAGCAAATATCGGATTTATTGCGACTCAAAATACCAATATAACAAGTGTTCAAACCATTTGTTTAGAAACAAATGCTACTGTTTCTGCTACAAATGATTCTTATAATGTGAATGCCGATACCACAATATCTTTACCTGTATTAAAAAATGACATAAATACACTTGCTACCTACCTTACTCAGATAACAACTCCTCCAAGTAATGGTTCTGTGAGTATTGTGGGAGATTCATTGGTCTATGTTCCTAATATATATTTTTCCGGTAAAGATTCACTCCAATATCAGATATGTGATGTTCCTGATGGGACGAGTTGTTTTGGAAAATGTGATACTGCTTGGGTAAATATAAATGTAGGATGTAAAAAATTTAATCTTAAAAAATTAAAAATAAGTAACAACTATAAATGTGATAATACCAAACCCAATAATGGCTCTGCAAAATTATGGATTGAAAAATACTCAGGTGGAAAAACTGTATTATGGGAGCAGAATTTTGATACAGAAGCAAACAATGCACAAAACAGTACAAACAGTACTACAGAAAATATATGGGGGGTTTTTAAAAATAATGCTGCATCAGCAAAAATTAATTCCCTCAACGGTAATAAATTTATAGAAATAATCAATACTAATAGTGATATAACGAACACAAACAACAGTACTTCTACTGATGCCACTGTATTACATTTAGGAACTTCCTATAATGGTTCTTCTTGGAGTAATACCAATAATCTTACAGGTAGAATCATTACTAACGAAGCGAAATCAGATGTGACAGTGAGTTTAATCATACGAGCCTTAGGAAGTTTTGAGACAGAAGATAGATTTGAGGTATGGGTTTCTCGAAACGGGGAAGATTTTTCTAATACATTATGTAATGGGACTTGCCCAAAAGTATCGGGAAACTTTGGAACTTACAACAATTCATTTACTATCACACCTACTACTTCTGCTTCTCTTGATGATATAATAATACAAATCAGATTTTTTTCTAATGAAAATACGGAAAAATTTAGAGTAGAGTATGCAAAAATAGAAGGGACAGCCCCTCTCATTAAAGAAGAAACAACCGATGGTTATGATTTTAATTGGTATTATGCAAATAACACCAATGTAGAATCTATTATATTAGGACATACTGCTACTTCTATGAAAGATTCTCTTTATACAGTACTAGTCCAAAAACAAAATACTAATTGTTCCCAATCTGATACACTGCTCATCAAAAAAATAACAAATAATCCTTATTTTCAACTAAAAGAAACTCATCCTCTGACCAATTGTGCCAACCCTGATGGAGAGTTACAAGTATCTATTTATAACTCTTCCCTTGATACCGCTACAACACTACCTGTTACAGATTATGAAATTAACTGGTATTACGATTTAGAACAAATATCATACGGATCTAAAGCTACTTCCTTGAGTGCATTTCCTTATAAAGTTATCGTAAAAAATAATATATCAGGATGCCAATCTGAAAAATCAAAAACTGTAACGTCTACACAAACAATACCCGTCATTACAGCCAATGTAACACAACACATAACCAGTTGTGTTAACCCAAATTCAGGAATAATAGAAGCACAATCTTTAGGAGTTAATGGTAATCTTGATTATAAATGGTATTCGGGAACACAACAAGAAGACGAGTTTATAATAGCAGGAGAAAGTAATAATATTCTGACAAATAGACGCTCTGGAAACTATATATGCGTTGGAATAAACGCATCTAATTGTGAATCCCTTCCTATACCGTTACAGATAAGAGATAGCACGGATAGACCATCGTTTTCACTCTCTCATACAAATAATACTTTTTGTGTTGGACAAAATGTACTTCTTGGAAATGGGAGCATTACAGCACAAGTTTTAACACGCACATCAAAAAACTACACATATAATTTTTATAGAGGACTTTCCGATGTACTGTCGCTTCCCATACCAAATCAAAATACGGGTTATTTAAAGAATACTCTTTTAGCGGCTCCACCCGGTAGATACACAGTCAAAGTTACAGAAGATTCCAGTGGTTGCTCTTCTACAGATACCACCAGCATTAGAGATCTTAGTACCCCCCCATACCCTATGGACACAAATCACATCAGACGAAATAATAATACCAGTTGTGATATCTTCAATAAAAATGGAATGTTAGATGCATCTAATGCTTTACAAATTTTTGATAGTATAAAAATATTTTCTCAACCCATAGGAATAGATTATAAAAATAATAATAGTAATGGAGGATTTAATTTTCCTCTTATGTCTCTCGATGGGGATAATATTCAAGAAATATCGGTGAGTAACCTTACTGAGTGGTTATCTCCAAAAGGTACTATTACTTACCTAAGAGACGGGAATG
This sequence comes from Chitinophagaceae bacterium, assembly GCA_030053935.1. NCBI lineage: Bacteria > Pseudomonadati > Bacteroidota > Chitinophagia > Chitinophagales > Chitinophagaceae > Chitinophagaceae bacterium. The sequence goes on along the minus strand of JASGCU010000010.1, from coordinate 27,148 downwards.
CTTTAGGAATAGACCCATACCGTCATACCAACACAAACAGTCAATTTATAAAGGTAAATGATTCTATAGTGTATTACGATATTATTACATCGCCTGGCAGTAAATTTGAATGGAAACTCGCATATACTCAGACGATAGGTTTAGATTATTTGTTAATAAAGATAGGTAGCCCCTCTTCTGCAAATTTTGAAAAACAATTACAATCTGTTGATGCATGGGAAAAAGACAGTGGTTTCTACGTTGTTCCTGAAGGTCAATACGTAACAAGATTTATTTTAGAATCACAAAAAACATTAGTCGGAGAAATACCCGATGACAACACAAGAGGATCTTTTGTGGATGCTGTTTCTTTTAAATTTATAGAATATCTCAATAATGGAAATACTAAATTATCCGACTTTAGAATATATAAAGGAAATCCTACTATTTTAGTGAGAGATAATACTATTGTTCCTGATTATGGTTCTTTAGATGGAATATTTCATACCTTACAAAATGGAAGATATTCCTTTTTATATAGAAATAATATTACCGGATGCCAAACAAACCCTTATATATTTGATATAAAAACAGAACTAGATACTCCTCAAATATCATTCAGAAAAACAAATCACACCTCCTGCTCAATCCCCAATGGAAGTATTACTCTAAAAATACAAGCACAAAACGATAACGCAACTACCCAATACTCTATTAGACTAACAGCCCCCAATGGAACCGATACAACAGTGGTAGCATATTATAATCCAGATAGCATAGCGACCATTTACACCTTTCAAAAACTCAATGGAACTGTTCAATATAGTATTACAGCAATAAACCAATCCAGCAAATGCTCTACCACCCCTATTAATGTTACTATTCTGAAAGACGATCAAATAATTAGATTCTTACCACATAAAATCTCTAAAAATACATCTTGCGATATAAATTCTTTTAATGGAAAAATAAAAATATTCATAAGACCCAGTCCCGAAATATCTAATGACATTTCTCATTATACAATAAATTGGTACAATCCTCAATTGAATAATATTTATCCTAATGCATCCTCTATAGTAAGAATAGAAACAGCAGATTCCTTAACACATCTGAATGGAAAATGGAATGGAGCAATGGGAGCTACTTATTATGTAAAAGTAAAATTAAAACCCGAATATGGTGGATGTGAATCCGAATATACTCCTATTACAGTCAGAGACAGTATTATAAATCCTGTACTCAGTACTAATCTCGTAAAAAAAAATAACTCCTGTTTTGGTGGAACACCCACAGGGGTAATATCTGTAAATGTTTTAAATGCTCTTAACAATCCTCATACATATCAATGGGAAAAAGTATCATCTTTCTTGTATTTAGGCGACTCTAACAGATCTGTATTATCAGGATTAGATTCAGGCACCTATAAAGTAAAAGTAACAAATACTTATAATAACTGTATAGATAGCACTAATATTACAGTTGTAAATGAACAAATAAAACCTATCTTGGATTCCATAGTAACCACTCCAAATACAGGATGTACTATTTCCAATGGGAAAATTAACGTTCGACTCCTCTATAATAATACAATCATAACCTCTGATACTAATAATTTTATATTTCAGTGGCGTGAAAACAGTGGTGCAATTATATCTAATACAAAAAACACAGGACAATTAAGAGGTGGTAACTATACTCTTCGTGTCATACATAACGAAACAAAATGCGCATCTGATATTGTAGATGCGTTCTTATTAGATAAATTAAAAAAACCAACCTTCTCAATAAATAGGAAAACAAATTCTATATGCGATACCGCTGTAACTCATAAATTTAATGGAGTTTTAAAAGCAATACCTACTAATGCTCAAAATTCTATTCAAAACTATCAATATAAATGGTATTATGCACAAAATATAGATATAAATAATCCTGAAGTAAATAGAATATCTTCCACCGACCAACAAGCAAATAAACCATATATTCAATCTAATACATTGAATCAAATCCCCACTTCACAGACATATATAGTAAATATAGCAGATAATATAAATGGATGCGACACAACTTTTTTTGTGCTGAATGTTACAGATAGCATCAGATATCCCGAATATACTTCTTTTCAAAATGAAAGTGCCTATCCCGTAAATGTATGTACTCCCAGCCCATTATATCCAAATGGCAGCATTGGACTACAAAATATAGTAAATGGAACAGGAAACTATGATTATCAATGGTACTGGGGAACAACTATTCCCCCACTTTCTTCTAAAAAAATATTTAACGGAGATACTATCACTCACAAAAAAGGATCCGTACGAAGCACAAGTACTACTACAATTGCAACAGTACAAGGAGCAGATACCACGTTTATTCAAAATTTAGATACAGGATATTATACCCTAAGAGTAGTAGATGAAAATACAGGATGCAGAACAAGAGATACCGTCCTCCACGTAACATCAGATAGAGATGCTCTCACCATAGAATTACAAGCAAATACCCTAAAAGATAATACAAACTGCACTCCTATCCTTGCAAACGATAATGCTGAAATAACCTTTGATATTCTGAATGAAATCCCAAATAGAAAATATAATTGGAACTGGTACACGGGTAGTGACATAGTTACAACCCCTATCTGCCAAAGCTGCATTACCCGCAACCTATCAAATATATCCCAAAATACATACACAGTAAAAGTAACAGACAGTGTTACACAGTGTTTCGCTGCCCGATCTACTGTTGTAAAAAAATCTACCCCAAACATAAACTCACAATTGAAAAATAAAACCGCACAACAAGAATGCAACCCACCCGATGGAACTGCTGTTGTAGAAGTTATAAATAACGGATTTACAAACGGAACCCCCATAGGGTACAAACCCGAATACACCTACGAATGGTACTTGGGCGAAATTACTTCTCCTGACCCATCTCAAAAAATTATCCCAAATGGAAGCATAACTCTTTCTAATACCTCTATCCCAAACTCACATATTACACGACCATATACAATTAACTCTGGGATAATATCTATGAGAAACGGAAAAGATTCTTTGATACGATTAGCTGCCGATAAATATACAGTATGGGTAAAAGATAGCACTTCTCGATGTGAAATAATACAACCACTTTTTATAACCATAGATAATAATATACCTCAAAAACCAAATACTATCTTTACAGATAATGGAACAGGAAAAATAAAAAACCAATCTTTTGCATCACCAAATTATACAGTATTAGGAGGAAACATTCCAGGCGATTGTAACACCAACTCAGGAGAAATCCATACCGAAATAAATGGACTACGAAACAATGGAATAGGATATAAGTATCTTTGGTACGAAGGAACGCAAGACAAAACAAAAAATGCTACATCTGATTCCTTATCGCACAATACCCTTGTAACATTTTTACAAACAGGCATCAACTCCTCCCCTCTTCTTTATAGAAAAGACAGCATACTCACATCTAAAACTTTTCTTATATTAGCACAAATCCCCGCAGGAACATACTCCTTATTGATACAAGACCCTATTTCTAGATGTCGTTACCAAGAATCTTTCCAACTCAGATTTTTAGGACAACAAACTACCCAAATAAAATCATTGCAACAAATAGAATCTTGCACAGAAAATGGAAATGCTCTCGTATCCATACAAGATGATACACTAAGTGTAAATACAACCACAAAAAACATGAGTAGATTAGGGTTTGCAACAGGAAGAAATGATGATATAACTACTTTTGACATCTACATATTTAGAAATGGGGTAACACCTTCTACACAAGATAGTGTAGCAAGAGGAATTTTAGTCCCAAAACCTTTTTATTTTAATGGAAAACAATATGCTTTTCCCGCAAAATACATAACAAATGGAACCTTAGGAAATTTTGGAACATTTCAGCATAATTTTACAAATGCATCCCAAACAAATACTCTGCAAGCAATCTCCGCAGGAGATACCACCTTGATAAATAACCTCCCACCAGGGTATTACACAGCAATAGCCCGAAATAAAACAGGAACCCAATGCTGGCACTATGCTGCTACAGATACTATTAAAAATAAAACCTTTGCACCCGTCCTCCAATACTATAATCCAATAGAAAATAATATCTGTAATATAAACACATATACTACCGACGGAAAAATCCAAACAAAAGCCATAAAAATACCAAGTGATAGCACACAACCCGGAAATATAAGATTCCGATGGTATAATACTTTCAACGTTTCTACTACCCAACAAGAATCTGGTGGCTTCTTTAAAAATATTCCTAACACCCCATTAACCCAATGGAACCCATACACCACCGCTTCAGCATCTATAAACACTATTGCAAATGATACATCCTCTTTACTATTCCTCCCACGTGGAAATGCAGATGTATTCCAAAATAACGAATATATAACCGTCATAGATAGAGCTATACCTACTACAAATCTGATATTTGCCACAAATCCACAATTCAGAAAAGGAGAAACACTTATAGCAAATAATGACACCGCTGTCATCCTATCCATTAAAAATAAAAATTCCGCAAACCCAGACACCGTCAACATCTACTTTCAAAAAATAACAGGAACAAATAATTTTACATCAGGAACTCAAGTAAGATCTACTATAACAAATAAACAGAAAAACATCTCATCTGTTATAGCAGAAGTAGATTTCTATAATAACTGTATTTATACCCAAAATATAATAATACCCGCAATAGATCCTTCTAATACCAATCTCTCTAAAGATAGTGTAAGAATAGTAAACCAAACCTACTGCTCACCAGCAAATGGAGAACTCATAATAGAAACAAAATCCCTAAAATCACCCACAAAATACTCTAACGACAGCACTAACTTTTCATTTAGATGGTACCAAAGTAAAACAGAAACTTCCCAAAAAGATCTCTCTTTTACAAACGATAACATAGGGTACTTTGTAAGTGGAATAAATGAAAACCCCTCAGTACTGAATATATTAGCAGAAAATACTGCTCGCATTAAAAATAAAACCGCAGGATATTATTATGTATACGCTGAACATAAAAACACAGGATGCAAAACACAACCCATAGAACTCCAAATCAACCCCAATCTCACCTATCCAAATATTAATATATCTATCGCAAGAAATGATGATTATTGTAAAACAGGGAATAACGGGAATGCAAAAATAAACATCCAATTAACCGCACTTCAAATAAATACAAAATATTTTTATAGATGGTTCAATGGAATAGATTCGCAAAGCCCCAATCTCATCAGATCAGGAAAAATAAACTCTGTCTCCCAAACTATAAATCCAACTACTTCTATTTATACAGACTCATTAATCGGAATAAAAGGAGGAAATACAAGATACTACACTATACAAGTTATAGACTCCCTCGGAAATGGATTAGGATGCTCTTCCGAAGCAACCTTACAAATACCGTCTTTCAATAACCCCATAACTCTATCAAACAGCACCAATTATACTATTACCAATAACACAAACTGCACTTCCGCAACCCCAAACGGTGAAGTAAATATAACAAGTGTAAACCAATATAATACAAATCAACCCACCGGTCCTTACTCTTTCACATGGAGAAAAAATGGAACATCCGTTACCGCTCCATCAATAGTAACAGATAATATTTTTGTAAATAGCAGAATCCAAAGAGCAAACAACGGAACTTATTCTGTAACTGTAAAAAATGATACAACCCAATGCACCCAAGCAATAAGCTTAGGAAGCATTATCAATAATACTCAAAACCCAATATTAAACGTAGCTACCAATACAATATCTACTTTTTGCACAAACTCATATAACGAAGGAGATGCTCAAATACAACTCAACCTTACAGAAAATGGAACAACTATCAATGCTCCTTATTCAGATTATAAAATAAAATGGTATAGAGCAAACACCTCATCAATAAGCGATACTGCCACTCATAAAAATTTATTCATAAGCACAAATAGAGGAAGCACTATCATCAATTCCAATGATACGCTCTCATTAGCACAACTCTCATCAGGATATTATAATATAAAAATTACAAAAAATAAAAATACCCCACATAATGCAGGATGCGAAAATATAAAAAATATTCTTATTAATACATCTCCGAACATATCCCAAATCTCTATACCACCACAACAAGTAACCCCAAACACTATTTGTAACCCCACAGACACTATAGGAAATGGCTCCATCACTTTTACAAACTCAAATATAATACTCAATGGAATCAACGGAAGTATCTCCGACTATAAATGGCACTACTATCCCGTAAATAATACTAATAGAATAGATTCTATCCACATAAACAGAATTATTGGAGAAACCACAAAAACAATAGCAGACCTGCCTACAAATTCATACATCATAAAAACAACAAAACTCACAGGCATAGGAAAATACTGCACAGTGAATAGCACATCTTTACAAATACAAAGCACAGGATCATACCCTACTTTCATAACATCTTCTGTAAAAGATAAAGGATGCGAAGGAGGAGAACCATTAGGGGTAGGAAAAATCAACATAGATACTATAGAAATAACCCCAAATAATACCCCATATACAATAAAATGGTATAAAGGTATAGGCAATGACACCATAAATATAACAAATCTCACAATTAATGACTCAAAAACTATCACAAATCAAGAACAAGGACTCTATACTCTCTCCGTTGTAAATGACCTAAACAACTGCACCACTTCCCTACCAATGTATTTAGAAAAAGATTCTATAAATAATGCTATAGAATTTATAGGAAAAAGAATAAAAAACAACGACGCATGTGTAGTAACAAAAGAAAACGGTACTATCATTATAGATTCACTCAGATTTTCAGGACTATCCGAATACACATACAAAACAATTTCTCCCCGAGACACTTTCGATATATCCCAAAAAAACTTCCGATTTGTTTGGACCAAAGGTAACAATATACCACTTAATGCTTCTCAAATAAATCCCCAATACACAGCATCTAACCTTACAGGCGCAACTTACGGTATAACAGTAACACATATAAAAACAAACTGCGTAAGTTTTATATCCGAACAAATTCAAAATATCCCAACATATCCTAACTTTACCATAGAAAATATAAAAAATGATGAAAGCTGCCTATCAGGAGAAGCAAACGGAATATTAAAAGCTACACTATTAGAAAAAGAAAATGAAAATCACTCCTTCCAATGGAATACCCAAGACGGATTCGAAAGCACAAATACTATACTAAATAACATACCCGCCAACACTTATATTCTTACAACCACAAACAATACAAATGGATGCTCATCAGAACAGAGTACTGTTCTTATAAACAAACAACCACAGCTAACAATAAATCCCGAATATATAGAAAAAAACAATCTCACAATCTGTGAACCCCCAAATGGACTTATTGATATAAAACAAATTCTAAAAGACGGACAAAATGACTCTTTGCAAAATTATATTTATAATATATACTCTTTTTATGATGGTATTCAAAAACTAGAATATACATCTGATACCTCTCTAATAAAGAATTTAAGAAAAGGACAGTATTATTTACAAGCCATCCATAAAAAAGCAAATTGCCCAATAGGATACACCATCCCCATTAACATAAACGATTCCTCTATACAATATCCACAAATTCAAATAAAAAATATAAGACATGTAACAAATTGTAATACATCAAAACCAAATGGAGGAATTCAAGTAGGAACTCTCAACGGAAATATAGGCGATTATAAATACGATTGGTACACAGAATCAGGAAATATCTTTAATTCTAATTTTACAAGTATATCTAATCTAAGTGCGGGAACGTATTCAGTACTTGTTACAGATAAAACCAACGGATGTAGTAGTTCACAACCTTTTGTAATTTTAAATAAAGCAGTTGTAAGATTAAATCTAAATATAGTAAGCTCCTCCCCTAATACCAAATGTAATGAACCTTTTAATGGATTAGTGGTAACTAATATTCTAAATATCCCTCCCGGAAAATCGATTCTAACAGATTATCATATCCTATGGAACCCTCTAGAAAAAGGTATTCCCGTAGGACCTTCTCCAAATGACGTAACTATAGACGCATTTGTATCCAAAGCAACCTATAACGGATATACTCTTTCAAATCTCCCTGGTGGAACATATTATGGAAAAGTATTTGATAAACAAGATATTTATTGTATATCAAATTATGTAACTCTTATTATAAAAGATGAAAAAAAAACTCCTAAAATTGCTATAAAAAAAATAAAACCATTATCTAACTGCCCCCCTAAAAACGGAAACGCACAATTAGATGCCATTATAAAAAATAACGAAAACATTAATCTCTTTTCTTTTGAATGGTACGAAGGAATTCTTCCTCTTAAACAAGACGGTACTTTTAACACAGAACTTTTATCTATTCTACCAAAAATAAGCTCCTCATTATCAGCCAACAATCTATCTCAAAAAAAATATACTCTTATAGTTATTAATAACAGCAGTAAATGCACAAGCATAGATACTACCACAGTAATTTTCAACCCCACCAAAGTATCAAATCCCATCATAAAAAATCATGCAAATAATACACAATGTAAAACCCCAAATGGAAGTGTAGAACTCCAAATCCCACAAAACATAGCACAATATACATTCGATTGGTACAACCAAGAAAACCCCGATCAAATAATATTCTCAGGACAACAAAATAATACCCTAGATTCCGGAAATTATTTCATTAAAACAAATGATAGAATAAGCGGATGCCAATCATTACCAACCTTTTTTAGCATAAATAAAGTTGTTTCTAAACCTATATTTCAAGTAAAAACTAAAAATTCCCAATGCACAAAAGATAACGGAAATGCATCTCTCGTTTTCTCCGAAATAACAGAAATAGACAGCATAATATGGATAAATAAAACCCAAAGTAATACATACAATACCATAGAAATCCCCCAAGCAGCATATGGTAATTATACCGTACAAGTATGGGATAAAAATAAATGCACAAACTCCACCGAATTCACAATAGGAATAGATGTTTTCCCTTACCAAATAATAACTCCTAATAATGACAACCTGAACGATGTGTTCGTAATAGAATGCATAAATCAATACCCAAATAATCAAATAAGTATATATTCCATGTTTACAGGAACACTTGTTTATGAAGAAAAAGGATATAATAATACCGACAAAGTATTTAAAGGAATATCTAATAAAGGGCTGAACATAGGAAATAATGGAAACCTATCAAATGGAACTTATATTTACCATATTGATAAAGGCGATGATTCTTCGGTAGTAACAGGAACTCTCGAAATAGCAAGATAATAAACCTCCTACATAAAATTGATGGGATGCTCTCTTTTTATATATTCCCTGCATTTATAATAAAAACAAAGTAGAAATTGTAAATGATAGTAATTTCAACCAAAAGTATGGAAAACTGATTATTAAAAATCGTAGCCCTAGACTTTTATGTTTGCTTAATATATTATCATTGCTATTAACGAATCCAAATATATCTTCCCCTACAATATTATAACTAAAAAATAATTCATAACTCATAATTAACAATTCATAATTTATATAAAAACTGTATGCGAATACTCTACCTTCTTCTTATACTTACATGGAATATATCCTGCGAAGAAAAAAAAGAAATAAAGTCAAAAAAAATAAAAATTGTCTGCACAACCAATATGATATACGATGTTGTTAAAAACATAGCTGGTGATACCGTGTCCGCCTCTTTTTTAATGGGAGCAGGAGTAGATCCACATCTCTATAAAACGACACAAGGAGATATAACCACCCTTTTAGAATCAGATATTGTATTTTATAATGGACTTTTTTTAGAAGGAAAGATGGAAGATGTATTTGAAAAATTAGCAAGACAAAAACCCGTCATACCTGTTACAAAAGACATAAATAAAAAATTATTAAGAACCAATTCAGCATTTGCTCATTCTTTTGACCCACACGTATGGTTTGATATAAAACTTTGGAAAACAGCAGTAAAAACAATAAGCTCCTATCTTCAAACATTTGACACTATCCATACAAATTTTTATAAAACAAACGAAATAGCATATCTCTCCCAATTAGATTCATTAGATGTATGGGCGAAAAAAGAAATAAATACCATACCACCATCTCAAAAAATTCTCATAACAGCCCACGATGCCTTTGGATACTTTGGAGATGCTTATAATATACAAGTAATGGGATTGCAAGGAATATCCACACAATCGGACTTCGGCTTAAAAGATATAACCTATATAGTGAATGAAATCGTAAGCAAAAATGTAAAAGCAGTTTTTTTAGAAACCTCCGTATCAGAAAAATCTATGAAAGCTGTTATATTAGGATGCAAAGAAAAAGGGCATACCCTTACTATAGGAGGAAAACTCTATTCCGATGCGATGGGAGAAATTAATTCCCCCGAAGGAAATTATATAGGTATGTTCTCTTTTAATGTGAAAACTATTGTGAGCTCTTTGAAATAAAATACCTATTTTTTAACAGAAATACGACTCATTTTTTATATATCATTTTATATTTAATAAAAAGTTTATGTAACTTTTGCATATTAATAAATTATTTAAAATGTACGAAAAGAATACAAAAAATAAAATGAAAAAATATAGCGTTCTACTCTACTATTGCTACACACAAATAGATAATACAGAATCTTTTCGAGAAGCCCACCATATATACTGTATAGAAAAAAAACTACTCGGAAGAATTATCATCGCACAAGAAGGAATAAATGGCACTGTAAGCGGACTTGTAGAAAATTGCCAAGAATATATGGAACATCTCAAAGCAGATAAACGATTCGCACATATAGAATTTAAAATAGAATATGTGGATTTTCATGTATTTAAAAAAATTCATGTCAGAATAAAACGTGAAATTGTTCATTCAGGGCTTCCTTATATAAATCCCATACAAAAAACAGGAGCATATATAGAACCAAAAGAAATGCATAGTATTTTAAAAAACAATGAAAAAGATACAGTCCTATTAGATGTAAGGTCAAAGTATGAATATTCAGTGGGGAAATTTAAAAATGCAATTACTTTGGATATCGAAAATTTTAGAGAGTTGAAAGAAAAAATAGATGTACTCAAAAAAACTATTCAAAATAAAAAAATTATCACCTATTGTACTGGTGGGATAAAATGTGAAAAAGCAAGTGCATATCTTTTAGAAAACGGGTTTGAAAACGTATACCAACTTCACGGTGGCATTATAAAATATGGCATAGAAGCAGATGGAGAATACTTTGAAGGAAAATGTTATGTATTTGATAGTAGAATAGCGGTAGATGTCAATAAAATAAACCCTACAATAGTAGGTTCATGCTATGTCTGTAAAAAAATCTGTGATAAGATGATAAACTGTGCAAATCCTACTTGTAATAAGCATGTGCCTATTTGTAAAGAATGTGCTGAAAAATTAGAAGGTACCTGCTCCGCCGAATGCCAACAAAATCCTCATAAAAGACCTTATGATGGAACAGGATATTATCAAAAAAATACAAATGGGTATAACCCATATAAAGATGTTGTGAAGAAAAAAACACCAACTTCTTACAATAACATATCAAATAATTGAGAACACTGTCATTATACAAATGACATAAAATAAAATTAATGTCCCTACTCAAAAAAAATGTTTTTTTGCTGGTAATACTTGTCTTTTCAGCATGTGATTACAACCTTGTATGTCCTGCTTATCAAAGCTCCTACTTACTCAAACAATATCCTACTACCTCACTGAAATCTACCTCAAAATACATGGAAATAATATGTGATAGCTGTAAGACATTATTCAAAACAAAAAATTCTTTAGATTATCACTATTCTGACAAACACCAACACCTCTACGAACAAATACGATATGAAAGATTTTCTCTATTCGGACCAAATTATACTCCTCTCAAAAAATATAACGTAGAAAAAAATACATACGGGCTATTGAAAAAAAAATCAAAAAAGCATAAAAATAAAACCATAAATATCGTAAAAAAACAAAACCAGTTTTTCCCAAGTATAGAAAATAAAGATACAGTTACTACTTCTATAATCCCCGACTCTTTAGTGTCTAGTAATATTCATTTTAAGCACGATTCCTCAAAAATATCAAAAAAAGATAGTATTCGATTTATGACAATAGATAAAAAGTCATATCCAAAATATTCCTTTGACTATAATAGTATAAAATATTCTTATAATGAAGACCAATTTTATTATAATAAATTTTTTGGAGAATTATTTGTTTCTAAACGTATATATTCAGAAAACAATAAAACACAAAAAAACGATACTGTAAATACTACATTAGATGAATTTGATTCTCTCAATTTTTCATCAGAAAATTTTTTTGATACACAAATAAGCAAATACGATAGTATAAAATAATGAACGAGCCACATACAATATTAGAAAAATTATATGGGGATCATTTACGTATAAGAGTTTGTGGGATTTATATACAAGAAAAAAAAATTCTTCTGTTGAAACATGTAGGGGTAGGGAAAAAGCAATATATGTGGATACCGCCAGGCGGAGGAATGGTTTTTGGACAGTCCGTAGAAGAGAATCTCAAAAGAGAGTTTGTGGAAGAAACAGGGCTGAAAATACAAGTAAAAAGATTTTTGTTTTTCTATGAGTACCTTCAAAAGCCCATTCATTCAATAGAATTATTTTTTGAAGTAAAAAAAATAATGGGAACATTAATGTTAGGAAAAGATCCAGAAATGCCATTATCAGAACAGATAATACAAGAAATAAAATTTTTCTCATTTGCAGAAATACAAAAGATGGATAGAGAAACCTTACATCCTGTTATAGTAGATAATTATATGGGAATGTAAACATGGAATGTGTATTTTTTGTTTTTAAAATCTCACTCTTCATAATAATTATTTATAGTTTTTCAAAACTATTCTGATGAGGTCTTCTAAACTTATGGTATTATTATATTCTTTTAATACTACGTCTACATTTTTTTCAGCCATTTGTTTTTGAAATCCTAATACAGAAAGTGCTACTATAGCTTCTTTTTTAAGAGTTTCTGTATGCTGAATGGGTCCCTGTATTATTTTTTCTGTAAATTCTTCTTTTTTTATTTTATCTTTTAATTCTAATAAGATTCTTTGTGCTGTTTTAGTTCCAACACCTTTTACAGATTGTATTATTTTTAGATCTTCTTTTATAATAGCATTTGTAATATCTTCTACAGAAAGAGAAGAGAGAATAAGCAGTGCAGTACTAGGTCCTACCCCATTTACAGATAGAAGGTCTAAAAATCTTTTTTTTTCGTATAAAGTAGCAAATCCATAGAGTGTATGAGCATCTTCTTTTATATGTAAGTGAGTAAATAACTTTCCTTCCATCAAGTTTTTTATAAAAGAATAAGTAGATAAAGATATTTTGACATCGTATCCGATACCATTGAGTTCTACTATGGTATGCGTTGGTTCTTTTTCAATAAATTTTCCAATAAGGTAAGTTATCATAATACTTTATACTTTGTATTGTTTAAATACTCCTGAATTTTTAGAAACCTCTTTCCAATTGGTATCAAAATGGATTTCTACAAAAGATGCGAGTTCCATGATATTTATTTCCGCACCTGTTAAAAACTCAGCGATATAAGTAATTTCAGGGTTATGACCTACCAATAGAATGCATTCATTTACATCACTTAGTTCATGAAGAATCTCTAAATATAAGCGCACAGAAGATTTATACATATTATGTGATGATATAATATCTTCTAATGGATATTTTATTTGTTCCGCTATAATTTTTGAGGTAGTAAAAGTTCTTTCCGCATCGCTTGTAATAATAAGATCTACATTTACAAAATTTTGATTCAAAAAATTTCCTAAGTGTGACGCTTGTGCTATGCCTGTATTTGTAAGCATTCTTTCAAAATCACTCATTCCTTTAAATACATTTTCATTTGCTTCCGCATGCCTTACTAAAAAGAGCTTTTTCATTATATTTTTTTATTTGTAGATTTTATTTAATACTCCTGCTAATCTTACCCCTGCTTGGTGTAACCTTAATAACACTATTTCTAAATTTTGATATATATATTCGTATCCTAAACGTTTGTTTTCAGGAATACTGTATATAGTTTTTCTATAGCTCATAGATTCATAAACCCAATTCATAAGAGTGTCTTTTTTCCATTTTTTTATTTGTTCTGTATTTCTATTTTTTGTTAGAATCCAATCTGTAAATTCTTTATAGCTGAGTTGCTGTGCATCTATGATTTTAGAATCCCATACGGAGTGGAGGTTTGTTTCTTCTGAAAAAAATTTTACCTTTATATCATTTCCTCCTCTATCATCCCCTCTTCCTACGTGAAGTGGTTGGTGTATGTCTCCAATGATATGGATAAGAAACTTTAAAGTGAATGCTTCATCACCTTCGGTAAATTTTTTGGTTTGTAACTCTTTTACAAATTTTTCTATAGCCATAATAGCATCGCCTTCTTGAGGGGGACCATCATAAAGAGTATCGTCAGCAATCGTGCAATAATGAAGTGGATCCATTTTTTTATAAAAAGAATCAGATTTTATGAAGTCTGCGTACGTAGATACCATTGCTACAGATTCTCCTTTGAGTATTTTTTGTATATTTTTTTTTGCTTTGGGAGTAAGGTATTTTTCTGCTATTAATCCTACAATTCTATGTCCATTTTGTCCCCATGAATAAGCATTGAAGATATTAAATCCCAATAAGATACAGCAAATAATTGTTTTCATATATTTTTTATGTGAGTAATCCTCCATCTATTTGAATAACTTGTCCTGTGATATAACTTGCCATATCGGATGCGAGAAATACACATACATTTGCTACTTCTTCGGGTGTTCCTCCTCTTTTGAGAGGAATATTTTCTCTCCAAGTATCTACTGTTTTTTGGTCTAATACTTGGGTCATTTCGGTTTCTATAAATCCTGGGGCTACTGCATTTACTCTAATATTTCTAGAACCTAACTCTAAAGCTACTGATTTTGTAAATCCTATAATGCCTGCTTTGGATGCTGCGTAGTTTGCTTGTCCTGCATTTCCTTTTATGCCTACAACAGAGGTTATATTTATAATAGCACCACTTTTTTGTTTGAGAAAAAGTTTTGTGGTATGTTTTACTGTATTAAAACAAGATTTCAAGTTTGTTTTTATAACCGCTTCCCATTGTTCTTCAGACATTCTGAGCAAAAGACCATCCTGCGTTATACCTGCATTATTGATCAAAATATCTATTTTTCCAAAATCTTTTATTACATCATTTATAAGCTGCTCTGCGGAAGAATAGTCAGAAGCATCAGAACGATATCCCTTTGCCTTTATAGATTCTGTTTGAAGGTCTATTTCCAATTGATGCGCTGCTTCTATGCTATTAAGATAGGTAAAAGCTACGTTTGCACCATTTTTTGCAAATACTTTTGCGATAGATAATCCTATTCCTTTAGACGCACCTGTTACGAGGACTACTTTGTTTTCTAATAATTTCATTTTTTTTTATATAATTTATACGTGAGGTTTACTATTTTTAATTATTGAAAAATTATTTTTTTATTCTATCAAAATCTTTTTTATAGTATATCTATCGTTGAGAGTAATAGACACAAAGTATATTCCTTTTTTAAGATGAGAAATATCCATTTCTATTGTATTATTTACAATAAGAATATTTGTTTTTATATATACTCCATTTATATCCCAGAAATCAATGGATTGAGTGCTAAAAAAAGAGTTATCTTCTAATTGCAAGAATATTTTTTTTTTTGTGGGATTAGGGAATATATGTACGGTATTGTCTATGTGTTTTTCTTCTACTAAAGTGATAAGAGGGGTGGTATTTATGATTGTGTTTTGGTGAAAGTTTACAAAAATATCAGATGCTCCTTCGTCTTTTCCTCGAGCGGAGCCGTCTTCATTTCTAAATACCATTCCTATACGGAACCAATTTGCTGTTGGGGGAACAGCAGTAAAGTAATTTCGTGGAGTGATTGTTATTTGCCATTTGTTTAGTTCATTTGGCACTGCTGTCATTTGCCCTATATTATCATCTGTTCCCCAGTTTCCTACTACATGCTCCCATGAGGTTCCTTGTGCTGATGTAGTAATAATTCCTGAGTGCATATATACTTTCCTCGCATTTACAAGTCCTGCTGTACCATCATTATTTGCTACAAGGGCATCAAAAATAATTTTTATTTCTGTATTAGGTCCAAAATTTTCGGGTTCTACGGTTACTATTTTTCCTTCGGAGGATACTTTTAAAAAGATAGTATCTCCATATATTCCTTTTGCTATTTTACTTCCGTCTGCATTTCTGAAAAACAATCCGATTTTATAAATAGGTATATTTGTTGGGACTTGGAAATATTCTCGTGGTTTGAAAAGAATACTATATTTTATTGGTGATGTTTTGAGAGTAGCCATAAGTCCTATTCCATCATCTCTATTTTCGGTACCTTTTATATATTCTAATTTATTCCCAGTTGGAGAGATTACTACTCCCGCCACCATGTAGCATTTTTCTCCATCTAATGTCCATCTATCAGGAGAATAGATAGGTTGAAAGGTAAGGAGGACAGAATCTTTAGGAGTGAACTGAGATGGTTCTACGGTTACTAATGGCTTGAAGAGGGTTACTAATCCTGCTTCTGGAAAATTGACTCTTCTATCTACGAATATATGAAATTCACCTGGGTATAGTTTGATTGGTTCATTTGCTGTAAAGGGAGTGGTATTTATGTCTTTGAAGAAAAAATCATACCATGTAGCTGTTTGAGAGAGAATAGGTATTCGGGCTGTGACTTCTTGGGTAGTAAAGTTTGCTACTATTACCACAGAAAGTGAGGGATGTTCTATAACTATAGAAGCATGTTTTACTTCTGTGGTTTGAGGGTCATTGGTGAAAGTCCATGTAAATTTTCCTTCGGTAAAAGCGGTTTTGTATTCTTTTACTAAGTTTATAATAGCCGAATGTACTTTAAAAAGTTTTTGTCTTTCGTTATCTTCATAATAGCCTAATCCTTCATTTCCCCAAGGATATGGCTTGTTTCCTAATCTTCCATTAAAATTTATGCTGATATCGTATCCTAATTCTTGAAATTGCCACATCATTTTTGGTCCAGGGACTGTATAAAAAAAAGAAGCGAGTGCTTTTACTCTGTTAAGAGCAATATGTTTATTTTTTAAAAAATAAGTTGCATTTCCTTCTGTACTATTCATTGCTTTATACATCAGACGTTCTTCGTCATGACTTTCCATATAGCTGACTTTTGTTTTGTTATTTACGAATGATATATTGGCGGATGTTTTTCCTAATAAAATATCTCCATAGCTATAGCTTCCATTAGCCCAAAGCAGCATTCCTGCATCTGATAGTTCTTTTTCTTCTCTTTCTTCGGCAAAATGTTCTAATATAACATAAGCATTGGGGGTATGTTCAAATATCTTGAGAGCCATTCTTTTGAGAATAGATATGCGAGAAGCATCGTAATTTGAGGCAGTTTGTTCTGTGGATGTTGTATTTGTAAATCCTTTTGTAAGGTCAAATCTATACCCATCAAAGTGGAATTCTTTCAACCAGTATGTATTTACATCATCTACAAAAGATTGTGTGTATGGGCTTTCGTGGTTAAAATCATATCCTACATTATAGGGATGGGGTGCATCAGTATTAAACCAGGGGCTATTCCGAGCGGGTTTATTATTTTGAGTATCCCAATACATACGAACTAAGGGGCTTTGTCCAAATGCATGGTTTAATACCATATCTAATAGAACAGCAAACCCTTGTTTATGGGCTTCTTGAATAAATGTTTTGAGTTCGTTGTTTGTACCGTAGTATTTATCTACTGCCATGTGGTATATGGGATTGTATCCCCAGCTTTCATTTCCTTCAAATTCCATGATAGGCATAAGTTCTATGGCATTTACTCCTAATTTCTTTAGGTAAGGAAGGGTATCTAGAAGGGCTTTATAAGAATGTTGTTTTACAAAATCACGTATCAAAAGTTCGTAAATAATAAGTTCTTCTTTTTTAGGTCTTACCCAATTATTTTCTGACTCTCCCCATTGAAAAGGTGCTTGCCCTGTTTGTAAAACAGAAGCGATACCAACTTCTGTTGGAATTTTTAGTATTTGTAAAGAATCAAAAGTATATTTATCATTATTTGGGTCGGCTACTTTATCTGCATAAGGATCTCCAATTTTTATTGTTCCGTCTACCCAATATTGATAAGCATATTCTTTTTTAGGTTGGAGTGATGTTATTTCTAACCAAAAATATTGAGAATCGGGAGTTTGTTTCATCAAAAAATTATCTTCTACTTGCCAATTTGTAAAATCGCCTACCACATATACAAATTGTTTTTTTGGTGCTTGAAGTACAAGGATAACGCTCGTAGAATCTGATGCATTATAGTTGATACCATTTTTTATGTTCGGTGGAAGTGCTTCTATAATACTGGAAGTGCGGACATGTATAAAAAAATCTTTCATATTATGTATTGTGGTTTCTCCAAAACGTGTTTCTGTTTTGAATGTTATTTTGGTGGAATGAGAAATATATTTACTAAAACGGATACTCCGAGTATTATTTAGACTTAAAACTTGCTGAAAAATTCCATCATCTTCTTTCAAAGAAAGAGTAAGAGAAGTAGCATCTGTGGATGCTGTAGCTACAAATCTGATGGAATCTCCATTTTTTAAAAAGATATTGCTTTCTGTAGGAGATAGGATACTTATATATGGAATGGAAGAAATATTGAGAAAAATATCTCCGTTATCAATAACAGTGCCACCTGCAAAATCACCTCTTATTCCCTTTCCTTCTTTACTACCATCAGCATTTCTAAAAACCATACCCAATTTATAAATACTTTCTCCCGCGGGGACTTTATAATAACTTCTTATAGACGGAGTAAGTTTTATTCTCCATTGGTCTGTGGTTCCTGTTACTTTGCTCATTTTACCAATACCATCGTCTTTTCCCCAATTTCCTACTACATATTTCCAATCGTTTCCTGTAGGAGAGTTGGTGTTGGTAGTAACAACCCCTGTGTGTATATAAACTGATGTTACCCCCATAAGTGCTTGCGTGCCTTGGTTCGCATCGTATATAATTTCTACACTGTCTTCTGCTGTGAGTGTTTGTGGGATAAACTTTACAATTTGTGCTTTTGCAATTACTATAAATAAAAAATATACTATTGCTACTTTCTTCATGTTTGTTTGATTATTATTTTTTAAGGTGAATATACAGATGGTTTATCAAATAAGTATTCTAAAATTATATTGGTTCTTTTTCATACAAAAATAGTTACATTCTGGAACTCGTAAATAATTTTTGTTTCTCTTCGGTGGTTAAACTTTCATATCCTTTATCAGATATTTTATCTAAAATAGCATCTATCTCTGCTTGGGATACCAAAGAATTTGTTTCTTTATACGATCTATCTGATGCTTTTTGTTCGCTTTTATAGGTTTGTTTTAAAGATGGGGAGGCGGATGTATTTTTTTTTATCCATTTCCAAAAAGAAGAATATAAATAAGGGGTAGTATCTTTTTTTAATTGTAAACCATATATACATCCAAATATCCCACCTACTACATAACAAAAAATATTCATGTAATTTGTTTCTACAGATTCTGCAAAAGATATTATAATATAAAACAAGACTATCCATTTAATCTTGACCGGTCCAACTATCCATACAGAAATATAATAATGAGGGATAAAAACTAATAAAGCGCATGCCAAAGCAAAGGTAGACGCAGAAGAACCCATTATACGAATAAATGCCTCTCTTTCTTGGTTGTAAGGAATTATCTTAAACATCAAAACACAAACAAAACCGGCCACAACACCTCCCCAAAGGTAGAGAGTAATAAAATGTTTTCTGCTCATGTAATGCATCACAATCTTTCCAAATAAATACATAAATAGTATATCGAAAATAAGATGAAAAAAATTATCATGAACAAAAAAATAAGTAAGCACAGCCCAAAATCTATGCTCAAATAGGTCAGATGGATGAGTAATAATGAAAAAATTTATAGCACTATTATATATAGATAAAGCATCGTTCCATCTTAAAATAGTTTTCCATAGAATCACACTTAAAAAAACAGATATATGTATTAACGCGAAACGTATAATGGGATTTACCTGCGTCCAACCATTCCAATGTTTTTTTATTTCTTTTATGAGAGTGTTCATTCTATTGTAATATAAAATATTCTAACCAAAGTGTATAAATAAATTCTGTAATCTTTACTGATAATAATTTTTTACTTCCCCTTCTACTTCTATCACCTCGTTTTTGAGATGGAGAATACCTATTCCTAATTCTTGGGCTTGTTTTATCACTATTGGATCGTATGAAAGCCCTGCGATGAATAAATAAATATTTTCTCTTAGTATAATTCCTCCATATTTTTGAAACAATGGATATTGTTTCTCAAGAAATTTTTCTAAATCTTCTTTTCTAAAACGATGCTTCGTCTCCACAAGGGCTACACTCTGTTTATTTACCAATACTATATCTATCTCTGTAGCAGTGTCTCCTTTGTCATTAAAGAACTCTACATTTTTATGTACATAATCAAAATGAATATCATGGATAGTAGGGTTATTTTTAAGCCCATCAGCAAACATTTCTTCCACTCCCATACCAATATTAAAACCTAATTTATCCATAGTAGATTCTAATTTTTTATGAGCTTCTTCTCTTTCTTTTTTCAGAGCCGCTAATTCTTCTTCATTTTTTTTACGAGCTTCTTC
>JASGCU010000010.1:0-6229 GCA_030053935.1 Chitinophagaceae bacterium | reverse complement strand
TTTCTTTTTTCAGAGCCGCTAATTCTTCTTCATTTTTTTTACGAGCTTCTTCTCTTTCTTTTTGCAGAACAACAATCTGTTCCTGCATTAATATTATATTTGCCTGTATTTCTTGAATAGTTCTGGTATCGTTAAACATTGTTGTGAGTAGTTATTTGTTTAAAATGCTAAAAGTAATTGCCCAGAAGCTATAAATATAAGAAATTCCCCGCTCTTTTACTATTTTGTAAATCCATCGCAGTATTAATTTTTGAGAGTGTTAAGTATAGGTAGATAGGAATATTTTTTGAAATTCGTCATAAAATGTACTTTCATTCAAAGCCCAAGCAATTTTTAATTTATATCAACCATAATAATTGATTTACTAACTACTTTCGTTTGTCTTTTCATTCTAGCTAAATAATGTCTTATATTTGAATTGTTTTGTTCTATTTTATACGTGTTTTGTTTACCTTGTACATGAATTGATTTTGGAATGATTTGACTATAAACATCCCATTTATCTGTATAATATCTTTTTTGTACTCTCCTTTGTATTTTTTCATATAGTTTTTTAAATGTTTCAGCGTCACGATTGCCAAAACCCATGCGATAGTTTTATTGTTACTACAATCTACTGCTCCCCATATTTTTTGGCTTTTTTTTTATAAAATGCCACATTTCATCAATCATAACCTCTTTAATTTCTGAATTAATAGTAGGTTCGGGTAATTTTAACCCCATGTTTTTAATCCAATAATATGCTGTAGGGCGACTCACATTAAAAAGTCTAGCAATCATTCCATAGCTAGCTTTCCCACTCCCATACAGTAACATTGCTAAAACTTTTAATTCGCTTCCAATTTTAACTCTTTCGTCACCAATAGTAAAATTACATTTGCAATCTCTACATACGTATTATCGTTGCTTATTTCTTACTATTCCATTTTTCCTATAATTTAACACCATTACATTTTTTACAAGTAGTCATATTTTTATTTTTTCACAAATATAATTTTTTTTTAAAAATCTATCTATATTTAACACTCTCGTATTTTTTAGTTTCGAAACGGTCTTACTTTATAACGAATTTCAAAAAATATTCCTATCTCTCTATATTTAACACTTTCTTCTTGTTTATTTTGTTATCTTTTTTCGCCATATTAAAAAAGCCCACGATTGGAACCGTGGGCTAAGTTGTTTGAATATATGGGGTTTCTATTTAAAAATATAATCTCATTGCTCCTGAAAATGTTCTATTTTCGGTTGTATGGTATTGTCTTGAGTGGTAGTATTTGTTTTTTTGATATGAGGTGCTATTATGAGTGCTACTATACAGGATAGTTTAATTAAAATATTCATAGAGGGTCCGGAAGTATCTTTGAAAGGATCTCCAACAGTATCCCCTGTTATAGAAGCTTTATGAGCATCAGACCCTTTATATTCCATCTTTCCGTCAATTTTTACTCCTTTTTCAAAAGATTTTTTGGCATTATCCCATGCGCCTCCTGCATTATTTTGAAATATTCCCATAAGTACTCCTGATACGGTTATTCCTGCTAATAGTCCTCCTAATACCTCTGGTCCAAAACAAAAACCGACTATGATAGGAGTAGAAATTGCGATAACCCCGGGTTTTATCATTTGTCTTATAGATGCTTTTGTAGATATTGCTACGCATTTTTCATATTCGGGTTTATTTTTATATTCCATTATACCGGGTATTTCACGGAATTGTCTTCTCACTTCGTTTACCATATCCATAGCTGCTTTTCCTACGGCAGATATAGCAAGGGAAGAAAATATAAAAGGGATCATGGCACCGATAAATAATCCTGATAAAACATCTGCTTTATAAATATCTATGGAAGTGATACCTGATACTCCTACAAAAGCTGCAAAAAGTGCTAATGAGGTGAGAGCGGCGGATGCTATTGCAAATCCTTTTCCTGTTGCTGCTGTGGTATTTCCTACTGCGTCTAAATTATCTGTTCTTTCTCTTACTTCTTTTGGAAGTCCGCTCATTTCTGCAATACCTCCTGCGTTATCAGCAATCGGTCCAAAAGCATCTATAGATAATTGCATGGCAGTGGTGGCCATCATTCCCGCTGCGGCTACAGCAACCCCATATAAACCCGCAAAATGGTAAGAACCATAAATACCTGTTGCTAAAACTATGATAGGAAGTGCTGTAGATTCCATACCTACAGCTAATCCTCCAATAATATTGGTAGCATGTCCGGTAGAAGATCTTTGAATAATAGAGTTAACAGGTTTATTTCCCACCCCTGTATAATATTCTGTTATGATGCTCATCAAAGTTCCAACTATAAGTCCTAAAAATATGGCATAGAAGACATCCATAGAAGTAAAAGCAACTCCTCTTATACTCAACGCTTCGGGTAAAGTATATTTTACAATAAAAAAAGAAGCAATAATTGTGAATAGTATAGAAGACCAATTGCCCATATTGAGAGCTTTTTGAACGCTATCGGTTTCTTTTTTTATTGTTACAAAAAACATACCTACTATAGAAAATATAAGTCCTACTCCCGCTAAAAGCATAGGAAGAATTATAGGTGAAAGCCCTCCCATATTGTCATGAGAAGCATCTATCTCTTGTCCTAATACCATAGTTGCAAGGATAGTAGCTACGTAAGATCCAAAAAGATCTGCGCCCATTCCTGCTACGTCGCCTACATTATCACCTACATTATCAGCAATAGTTGCGGGATTTCTAACATCGTCTTCGGGAATATTTTTTTCTACTTTTCCTACTAAATCTGCTCCTACATCTGCTGCTTTTGTGTAAATTCCTCCTCCCACACGGGCAAAAAGTGCTATAGATTCTGCACCCAATGAAAACCCTGCTAATACTTCTAATGCTTTTTTCATTTCTATTCCCGTTAATGCTACTTCTGCGGGAACAAATATCTGCATTAATATTATAAATAATGTTCCTAATCCGAGAATGGCTAAACCTGCTACCCCAAGTCCCATAACACTTCCGCCTGTAAAAGATATTTTGAGTGCTTTTGAAAGGCTCGTCCTTGCCGCTTGTGTAGTTCTAACATTTGCTTTGGTAGCAATATTCATTCCTATCCAACCTGAGAATGCCGATAGAACAGCGCCTATTACAAATGCTATTGCTATCGTAGGGTGTGAATCTTCTACTAATGTTCCTGAATATGCTAATAAAAGAGCTGCTATGGTCACAAAATACGATAATACTTTCCATTCCGCCTTTAAAAAAGCCATCGCTCCTTTTGCAATATAACCAGCCAATTCATTCATATTTGCTTCCCCCGTTTCTTGCTTTGATACCCACAATGATTTAAAAATCATTACTAAAAGCCCTACTATACCTAATAAGGGTATTACATATACTATACTATTTATACTCATAAATGTGTTAATTGATAAATATGTTAATTGATTGCTATTTATTTTGTAATTTTGGTAAGTTAATTCTTTGTATATATTTTTTTTATTTCCTCATAACAACGGTAATAACTTTTAAACAATTATACTTTTTTTTACATATTATATGCTATTTACAAGAATCATCTCACTACTCGTTCACAAAACTATATTGTTATTTTCAACAGTCCCATTTTGTGTATTGCAGAAATGTTTATTTCATATCTTTTAGTATTTCAATTATTTGTGAAAGAGTTTTTGCTCCTTCCATTTTTACTTCTTTGTCGAAAACCATAAAATAACGATATTTATCACCTGCTTTACTTGCCCATTTTTCGCCAAGTCGTATTTTTTGTTTAGTCTCTTCGTTTAAAATAAAAGCCCCTTTTGTTTCTATTACAATAATTTTCCCGTTTTTCATTTTTAATATGAAATCGGGATAATGGTTGATAAAACCGTTTATTAAAAAACCTTTACTACGTTCCAAATTTCGATGCCAAAAAACTACACTGTCTAAATTTGAAATTTCGTAAATTACTTCACGTTCAAAATCATTCATTTCGCCTTCTTCAACGTATAAGTTTTTTGTTAATCCTGTATTTGCAATTTTAGGACTTATTTTTTTGTGAAATTCAAATTCTTCTTTGCATATTACCGTTCCTTTGTCTAAAAATTCAGTGAATTTCTTTTCTGCGTAAATGTCGGTTAATCGTTCAATTTTTTCTTTTATTTTGTTTACGTAAAAGCTTTCATTGTGAGTTAATTCCGATATTTTTTCGCTGTTTAAATCTTTGATTACGTTTTTAATATATTCTGTTATTGCCGGTTCTGAAATTTCATCTATCCGTTTTATTTGTTTAGCAAGCCGTAACGAAATTTGATTTATTTTACTCTCTGGCGAAAGGGTTGTAATATATTCTACAAATGCTTCTTTTACTTGGTTTTCTGCGTGTCGGTATGCGGGAATAAATTCATCTTTGCGACCTTCTACTAAATCAATGCTTGCCATTTCCGATGATTGCGTAAAATCAATTTTATGGTCTTCTTTGCTTAAATCAAAACCAAGCAATAATTCTTTTTTTGTAAGCAATACAAAATTTTCGCTGTCAATCAAATTCGGACTTTTTTGCAAAAAGAAATTCGGAAGTTTTACGTTTTTAACTTCGTCTTTGTAAGATTCTTTTATTGGATATGTTTTTACTTTGTCCATAAGTTCTGTTGGGATTATTTCTTCATCTTTTTTTATTTCTTCTATTCTTTTATCATAATTATCACCTTCATTTAAAGCGGTTTCAATTATATCGTTAGTTCGTTGTACGCTTTGTTCCGATTCAGAAAATTGCTTTAATTGTTCAACATTAATTTCAACAACATCATTAGAATTTGATTGATTTATATTTGATTGATTTGTCAATAAATATTCAAAAGAGCCTTGTTTTACAGTAGGGTTTTGTGTTGTTTGTTCGGTTTTTACTCTATAATCTTTTGCGCTAAATCCCGCTTTATTTAAACCAAGAATAATTTTATCAAGTGTTTGAAGAAAATTATTTGACGATGTAAAAACATACGAAAGATTTAAAAGTTTTTCGTTGTGTTGGCGAGTAAAAGGCAAACGTAAAACTCTTCCGAGTATTTGTTCAACATCAACGGCTGACGATTTATTGGCAAGCGAAGCCAAAATATAGGCAAAAGGACAATCCCAACCTTCTTTTAGAGCATTTACAGTTATTATGTAACGTACTTCGCAATCGGGTTGCATTAAATCAATATTTTTAATTTCGTCTTTATTTGCGGTTTTAATTTTTACATGGCTTTCGGGAATGCCAAAATCAATTAAATCTTTTTTGATTTTTTCAAATGTAATATTGTCTTTGTCACTTTTTGGTTGAGCTTGAAATAAAACGATTGGTCTTATAAACTTCCCGCCATTTTCAACTTCCAATTTTGCTTTTTGCTCTAATACTTTTTGCAGATTTATTGCACTGTTAATTACTTCGTTAGTGTCTTTGTGATTGTAAACAATAACAGGTAATTTTACCATGTTGTTTTGTTTCAATTTTAGAGCGTCAACAAAACTTATAATATTGCTTTTTTCTCTGGGGGTTGCTGTTAAATCAAAAATGAAACTTGGGTTTATGGTATTGAGCATTTCAATTCGTAAATCGGCTTCAAAATTATGGCTTTCGTCAATTACAATTACAGGATTTAATTGTGTGATTACTTGCATTAAAGCGGTTTCATCAACGTCTTGCAATAATTTTTCTTTGTCGGTGTAAGTTTTTGGAAAATCTGCCAAATTTTCGTTTTCCTGATATGCTTTTCGGGCTTCTTTGTTGCGTGCCGAAAATGACTGAACACTTAACACAAATATACTTAATTGTTCTTTTACAATAGTTGGGCTAAAACTTGCACCTTGTAACAAATCGTCTTTTAAGTAAACCTTTACACGACTACTAAAATGACTGTCTATTTTTTGGCGGTAAGGGTGGCTGGTATCATTCAGATTTTTATAGGTTTGCTTTAAAATGGTATCTGATGGAACAAACCAAACTACTACTCGTGGTTTATCAATTGGAAAACTGTCGAAAATTGGTTTTAAAGCATTGCAGGCAATAAAAGTTTTTCCGCCTGATGTTGGCACTTTTACAGTTACACGAGGGACATTTTTAATGGAATTGTCATAAGGTTTTAGAAATTCATAATCAATGTTTTTCAATAAAATACCTTTACTTTCCCAAAAATCAGAAAATGCAGTTTTCAAATTATTGGATTTTTCCAGAAAATCGATGAAATTTGTAAGGTCGTTTATTACTTCCTGCTGATATTGTTT